>JAGRAB010000126.1 GCA_020435085.1 Bdellovibrionales bacterium
TAAATTTTAAATGATCTATAATGGCCTCATCCAAGTAAGTTCCACCAATTCTTTTTGCTTGAGATATTACAATGCCACCAAGAGAAATAATTGCGGCTTCAGAAGTGCCCCCTCCTATATCAACAATCATTTTCCCTTTACTCTCTAAAACATCAAATCCTGCTCCAATAGCTGCCGCCATAGGTTCATTTATCAAATCCACATATCTGGCACCTAGGTTTTTCCCAAGCTCCTCAATGGCTAGTTTTTCATGCTGTGTAACTTGACAAGGTAACGAAATAATTAATCTTGATTTCCGCAAAAGACTTTTATCATTTATATTTCTAATAAAAAATTCAACCAGCCTGAATGTTGATTCAAAATTGGATATGACACCCCCTTTTAAGGGCCTTAATGAAAACATCGAAATCGGAGTTTTTCCAACCATCCTTTTTGCATTATGCCCAAATGCAGAGTGTTCAAGAACACTTTCATCTCTCTGTTTCATCGTTAAAAGCGTAGGTTCATTAATTTTAAATCCATGTCCTTTAACATAAATCAAAGTATTTACAGTTCCTAAGTCGATATAAAAATTATTAGCTCTCATTATAAAGTCACACTCACCCTTTAAAACTCTCTTTTAACTATCGGTTTTTTATAGGAGTCATACAATGGGTCACAACTCAAATTATGAGTCTAGCTCCTGCTCCCACAATAAAACTCTAATATATATTCATAAATATTCCAATAAATTTAGTAGGTTATCGCTTTTGGCTTAAAATCACTTCACACCTCAAGAAGCTTTCATTTTTTTAATAAGCCCTATTTATATGGGAGCCAATATACTTGCCAAACAAAATTTTGATAAATATATTGGCCTCATGAAACATCAAAGAGAAATTCTAGATGCCATACGTAGAATATTAAGAGCTCTCCGCGAATCTTCAAAAGTAGCTGAATATAAGCACGGTGTTAGCGGAGCACAACTCTTAGTTCTTCAAAACCTCAACTCAGAAAATCCTCTTTCTATAAATGAACTTGCAGAAAAAACTCAAACTCACCAAAGTTCTGTGTCCATAGTTGTAAGCAAACTTGAAAAAGCAGGTCTTGTCCGAAGAAAAAATACAAAAGTCGATGCTAGACGCGTTGAAGTCCGCCTCTCTCCAAAAGGTCGTCGTTTACTGACAAAAGATCCACCTGATCTTGCACAAGAAAAACTCTTCTCATCAATTGCACAACTTTCCCATAATGAGCAAAAACAGCTTGCAGGGTTACTTTCAAAGATAGTGAATACTGCCGGCTTTAATAATCAACCTGCCACCTTATTTTTTGAAGAAGATATAAAGTTGGACTCAGATGATTAAAAAAACTAAAGTTAAAAAAGGAATTCTTGTCGCACCTTCAATGCGACCAGCTATCGACAGTGTTCATATTATTCAACCCAAAAGATTCGACAATAGGACAGTCACTATTTGCCTTCTTTCCATCTGTTTGGGATTAATCGCATCATACGTTGCCTACTCGCTCACTGGATTGATCGGATTCTTTACAAATTTATTCTATTATCAAAGATTCTCACTTACATTTGTACAACCCAGTGAAGCCCCTCATTGGGGTCTATGGGTTATTATTCTTCCTGTTATTGGTGGTCTTATTGTTGGTCTTATGGCCCGATTCGGCTCATCTGCAATACGTGGACACGGAATTCCAGAAGCTATGGAACAAATTCTCCAAAACAAAAGTCGAATACCATGGAGAATGGTTTTTCTTAAACCCATTTCGGCAGCTATTTCAATTGGCAGTGGAGGACCTTTTGGAGCAGAAGGGCCTATCATTGCCACTGGTGGAGCTTTAGGATCATGGCTTGGTCAAGTTGTCCATATTTCAGCAACCGAAAGAAAAACCCTTTTGGCAGCTGGAGCTGCAGCTGGTATGGCAGCAACCTTTGGCTCTCCCATCTCAGCGGTACTTCTTGCTGTGGAATTACTTTTATTTGAATTCCGACCACGATCCCTCGTTCCTGTTGCGTTGGCCTCAGCTTCTGCTTCGTCAGTTCGCTTAGAACTTATCGGCAATCAACCTGTTTTTATAATGCCTGCGCTGAGTCCTGTCTCAGGTTACGAAATAATATTTTACGTACTTATGGGTATTTTTATGGGTATGGGAGCCTTAGTTGTTACACGTTCCGTATATTTTATTGAAGATTGTTTTGAGAAACTTCCAATACACTGGATGTGGTGGCCTGCAATTGGAGGGATTGCCGTTGGAGGAATTGGATTTTATTTTCCTAAAACACTTGGTGTTGGTTACGAAAATATTGATGCCATTTTAAGCGGACAACTTGCCCCTCATATTGTGATTGTTTTTTGTCTTATGAAATTCTTATCATGGGTTATCTCCTTAGGTAGTGGCACTTCTGGAGGCACTCTAGCTCCTCTATTTATGATCGGAGGTGGATTAGGAACTCTTGTAGGAACATTCTCTCAAAATATGATTCCATGGCTCCACATCGACTTAAAAGTAACTGCCCTTGTTGGAATGGCATCACTTTTTGCTGGTGCCTCAGGTGCTCTTCTGACATCCGTGATATTTGCATTTGAAACGACTGGACAACAATTAAGCCTATTACCTCTTCTTGTCGGCTGTTGTGTTTCTTATTTAGTTTCAAACTATTTTATGAAGAATACAATAATGACCGAAAAAATCGCACGTCGTGGAGTAAAAGTTCCAAACGAATACACTCCTAATTTTTTAGAATCCATCCCCGCTTCAAAGCTTTGTCATCGACACTTAGTAACAATCTCTGTTGATGAAACCATTGAAGACATCTCCGAAAAAATAACCAATGATACAAACTATTCTCACCAAGGATATCCAGTCGTCGATAAAATGGGAGAACTTATAGGGGTAGTTACTCAACGAGAGATCATGAACAATAAAA
>JAGRAB010000012.1 GCA_020435085.1 Bdellovibrionales bacterium
TCAGCTGCTCTACCAATTGAGCTAAGCCAGCACCTACGAATCAAAAAAACGCATCCCCAAAAACTGGAGACGATCATAATTTGTTGACACGTAATCGCCATATCTAGCGGAGCATGGGGGGCCAGTCAAAGAGATTTTCGCCTTTTTTCAAACAGATATTGGCCTCAACTGGCTCCATTTTGGACCCGCAGTAGATCCATCCCTTTGGGAAGGCAAATCTCGTATTTATTAGTATTTTTTGAGCTCCTGCCAGCGTGAGGCGGTTTGGCGCAGCCAAAGGCAGGAGAGGGCAGGAGCCCGACTCAAAAAATACTAATAAATACGAGCATTTGTGCTGTAAGCGACGGAGCTAAAGGGTCCGCCATTGGCGCTGTGTTTCGGTCATGGCAATGGCTGCAGCCACCGAAGCATTATAGCTAGCGAGGCTGGATGCCTGTGGAATGCTCACTAATTCATCACAAGCCCGCTCCACTGGAGTTCTCAACCCTTTTCCCTCAGATCCAATGACCCAAACAACTTTTTCAGGCAGCTCTAGATCCCAAATCACCTGATTTGTTTTATGGGAAAGTCCATAAATCCAAAACCCAATATCTTTTAAAGACTTCAAAAGTGATGGTAAGTTTGACTCTACTTGGATAGGAATATGCTCAGCCCCACCACTTGCAACTTTAATTGCAGCAGGCGTTAAATGAACGGAGCGAGCCTCGGGAACAAAGAGGGCTTTGGCTTGCATCAACCACGCCGTTCGCATGATAGCCCCTAAGTTATGAGGATCTTCCAAACCATCAAGTGCTAAAAGCATTATTTGAGATTCGGTTTTTAACTCTTCCCAATCTAAAGCCGGATCCTCACTAAGAAGAGCAATCACTCCCTGGTGTCCTGTCGCATATTTTGTCATTTCTTGCATAGACTTCAACTGAATTTGTATTTGTATTTTTTCAGCCCGATTTTTTATTTGAATAATCTCATCAATGCCCTCACCGTCTTTTCGCACCCAGAGGGTAACGATGGATTCTGGACGTACACGAATGGCTTCATTTACGGCATGAAACCCCGGTACCATTCGAACATCTTTTGGAATATGAGTTTTTTGCGACTCCTGTTTTTCAGAGGGGCGTCCATGTGATTTTAATTTATTTTTTGGAAAACGACGGTTCATCTTTTTTCTCTATAAACTTTCAATGATATCTTTAATAACCGCTTTTGGATCTGTAGCATGAATGATGGGGCGACCAATAACAAGAGCTGAGGCTCCCTCCGAAAGAGCCTCCTTTGGAGTTTTTACTCTTTTTTGATCATCTGATGCAAAATCTCCCCATCGCACCCCTGGCGTTACAAGAAAACTTTTTGGAAATGTTTGCTTAAGAGCATTGACTTCAAAAGGAGAACAAACCAATCCACTTAGGCCACTTTCCACAGTTAGTTTTGCCAAACTCATCACTTGCTCTTCAATAGGAATTTTCATTGTTGTCGGAGGCAATGTGTTTTCTGAAAAACTTGTCAGCACAGTCACACATAAAATTTTAAAAGGACGCTGCTGATTCAACTTTTCTTCTAAAACAGCTAAACGAGATAGTGCTTCTGCACCAGCCTGAGCGTGAACAGTACAAAAAGTGGCCCCTGCCTCAAAAGTCGCTCTAACGGCAGACTCCATTGTGTTTGGAATATCAAAGTATTTATTATCCACAAAGACCGGAGACATTTTTGCCAAAGTTTGAACTAAATGCTCCCCATGCTTTATCAATAAACGCGGCCCCACTTTAAAGCCACCAACAAGAGACTTTAGCTCTCTCGCCATTTCGATGGCAACATGTGCATCGTCTAAGTCTAATGCAACAAAAAGAGGGTTTTGAATCAAAGACCAAACTCCTTGTGTGTGTTCCAAATGGCACTTAAGTGCTTCAACATTGGTTCCATTTCTGCAAGTGGCACTGATGTGGGGCCATCACAAAGAGCTGTTTTTGGATCTGGGTGCACCTCTAAAAAAAGACCATCGACACCAGCAGCAATGCCTGCTTTTGCCAAAACACCCACAAGATCTCCGCGACCTCCGCTTGATTTGCCAGTTGCCCCCGGAAGTTGAGTTGAATGGGTACAATCAAGAATAACTGGATATCCAAGAGCTCTCATTTCAACCAACCCTAAGAAATCATTCACAAGGCGACCGTAACCAAAAAAAGTTCCTCGGTCACAAAGCAAAACTTTTTCATTACCAACGCTGGCTGCTTTTTTCGCAATGGAAAGCATATCCCCTGGAGCCATAAACTGACCTTTTTTAAGGTGAAGAGGCTTTCCCGCTTTGGCTGCTTCGACCACTAAATCTGTCTGCCGACATAAAAAAGCAGGAATTTGAATAATATCTGCCACTTCAGCTACCGGCGCAACTTGAATTGTTTCATGAACATCTGTTAATAAGTCACATCCCACTTTTGATTTGACCCTTGCAAGTATATTGAGGGCTTTCTCCATACCAGGCCCTCGAAAACTGTCGACACTTTGGCGATTGGCTTTATCAAAAGAACATTTAAAAACCCACGGAATATTAAGAGATGTTGTTATTTTTTTTAACTCCTGGGCCACCTCAAGAACCATTCCTTCGTCTTCAACAATATCTGGTCCTGCAAATATCGGAAATCGATCACAGGTACCCCATTCAAAAGTCTGGTTCGGAGAGTGAAATGAAACTGGTTTTTGAACTGATGAAAATTTATACATCTTTAACCTCTCTAGAGATGGCTTTTACCATGTTTATCTGTTTTACACCCGTTACGACTATAGGCAAGTTTATTCTCTAAAATTGCAGCTAAGTCACTGATCTTCCGAAATAAATAAGTATGGAATATATATTGAAAAGAAATGAGATGTCGTGTCTATGACCTTTCGCATTTTCATTTTTCTTATTTCATTTGTGGTTTTTTATTCTCCTCTTGGTGAGGGGAAGGATCGCCAATGGCAAGAGTATGTTCTTAGCTATAAGCAATTAAAACGACTTTCTCCAAAAGCACGTTACACCTATCTTCGACAATTAGCTAAAGCCTTGGCTCAACTCGATCAGAAAAAAAATGCTCGCAATCTTCCACTCTTCAACTGGATCGACGAGGCCTATGCTGATGGACAAAAACTAAAGTGTATTGGTGGAGGAGCCCCTGTCACAGCGGAAAGTTCTCATTGTGGTTCCAACTCTTATGCCGGATTTTCTTGCGCTGACTCGAGTAAAGATATATGCAACCCTCTCATTTTTGGTTTGCAATCCAATGGAGAACCATATTGTCATAAAACTGCAACGACTTACTGGTGTTATAAAAACATTAAAGTGACCAGTGAAAGTTTAGATGCCGTTTTTAATAAGACCTCCCCTAAATATTGGGAGGCTTTAAAAACTCAACTCGATACAACTTGCAATGACCCATCAACCATTGAAGAGCCCGAGTATTTAGTTCGAGATGCTTGTCGTATTATGCAAGAACAAATCAAAGTGAATGAGCGAAGAAATAGCAATTACGCAAATTATCGAAATACAAAAAGTACAGCTGCAATGACAGATAAAAAAACAACTTCAACGCCATCATCTACTTCTAAAGAAGAAACCGGTGCTACAGCCGAAACTGAGGCTGTCGATGAATCCAAGCGTGAGTTTCAGGGTCCACCTATCCCACCGGGATACACTCCTCCAAAAGAAAAACTGAATCAAACCGCCGAAAAACAAGCTCCCTCGCCTCAGCCAGATAAAACACCAGATAAAGTTTCAGAAATCAAAGAGGTTGATGGAACGTTAATACAGGGAACTGTGGAAATCCCTAAAATAGGTCAGACTATAAAGGCTTGTAAAATCCCGAAAGGGACATTAGGTGCCGTTCGAGATCAACGCAATGAAAACGGACAGTCTTATGTTTTGATGGAGTTTACCAATGCCGACTGGAAAAAGTTTTGTAATTTTCTCGTTGGCACCGATGGAAAAAAACAGTTATGGCTCACAGACCCGACCCAGAAAACAAAATCACCAATTATTGATACGAAAAAAACGCCCTCATACGAGCTCTTACATCTTGCGGGTCAACGTTTTTCTACCAACGAAGAAGTTGAAGCTACTACTGATAATGCCATTGGTTATTATGGAGCTAAAGGTGAAAAACAGTGTGTGATCCCCAAAGGGGCAAAGGGGCAAGTTGTGAGTCACATCGGAAACACAGATCTTACGGCCTACACAGTGAGGTACGCAAGTGGGGTATTAAATTGCCCCGGACTGAAAAATAATGAATTAGTCGTAAATACAATTCCGTTGTTAAACCAGTTTCCACTGAAGAGCACCTCTACCTATTCAATAGGCTCTGGAGCCCTACAAAATGCTAGTGGTGGCGTGAGTGATTCGCGAACTCAAAGCACCACGACTGACACCCCTCAAAACATTGCCTCTCAAGATACTAAAAACCCTGAGCGAACTCCGCAACAAGAACCTCGATTTCGCTTTAATAGCACCGATGGGAATACTGCGCCCCTAAGAACTGGAACTCAAGAAAAACTTTCGTATGGTGAGGTTCCTCTTTATAAACCAAATGTGGAAAATCATTTAAACTTGAGAGACCAGCCCCAAGGAGCAAAAATCGGAGTGCTAAAGCCTACAGATCGCGTCACCTTACTCGAAACTCAAGGCAATTGGAAAAAAGTTGGAATCCCCGGCACCCAAACAACAGGATGGGTCTATGATAATGATGGAGATAAAGATTTCCTTGTTGATTCGGCAGAGACACACTCACTCTCTCTTGACTCATCGGCTTATGATAACTTCTCAGATGAAGGTACTTACAATAGCCCTATTCAAGATAGGGGCAAAATTGATCTTGCTTCAGAGCGCACCATTAGAGGCCTTACAAAGTTTGTAGGATCTGTATACCAAAGCTGTGGGCCTATGCTTAACTCCAATATCGCTGCTCGCCGTGCTCAAGAGATTTCATTTGGAAAAGAATCTGGGCGTACAAACCCCAGGATGTGTGTGGATCGACGTGGAAGTCGTAACATTAATTACGCATTTGTTGGAATGCAACTACGACGAAATCGTGGAGCGATTGAAGTTGACTCATTTGCTCGAACTGATTGCAATGGAGCACTCAGCTCCATATTAGCAGGTGCCGGACTTAGATATTTTCAAAATAATGACAAAGCTTTATATTTAACAACTCAAGGTCTTTACGAGGCATCCAAAAGAAAAGATTTTTGTATGTTTAATCCCATATTAACTAAACAATATAGCCTCCAACCAGGTGATCTTATCAATACAAGTTCAAATCACTCTGTTATGGTCTACAAGGTTGGGCCCGACCCACTAGGCCTTAATAAAATAAAGAGTCGAAAACAATGTAACCAAATCTCAAGACATAACTTTGACTTTACTGTTTTCCATTCTTCAAATAGAAAATATAATGGCGAGCGAAGAAACGGACCTCATTTTATTGAAGCAAAAAAATTAAATAGCTTAGCAATTAACCATCTTGCTTTAGCTGTTAGACGATTTTGTAAAGATAATTTCCCAGACCTTAATGGCCAGTTGTCATCGAGAACGTCTTACGGGCGTGGTCAACAAAGCTCGAAAAGTTATTTTTCTCTTTTCCGACATGTTGGAGACAAAAAACCAGGGTGCATTAAACCACAACCTACTCCTGTGAGAGGAGAGCAATGCCTCGAGGAAAAATGTTATGAAGATACACTAGATTATGTTTTTCCAAATACTCAAAGTACAATACAATCACCAGATTCGGGAGAAAGGACTGGAACAAAATGACAACAATAAATCTAGAGCTTTCCATAAAAAATCATGTGATGCTGATTATTAAGTGTTTTTTAGGTTTGATGACCATTTTTGCTTTGGACAATGCTTACGCCAACCGCTTAAAATGCCCTTCTCTCAGAGAGAAAAATACATTCCAAGATCTCGTTAAGGAAGTTATTGAGCGTGACCTGAATGGTTATCGAGTTTTAGATTGTACAAACACCAAACAGTTTTACAAATATTTAAGCAATCAAGATTTAAAGTTTGAAGATAGCGAAAGGCCTATTGACTCAAAAAAAATTATTCGTGTTAGAAAATCAGATACAAATATTAAAATAAACAGGGTGAGTTCGAGTGATATTGGCGAGATTCACGTATCATATACCATCCAAACAAAAGTCAAAGGTAAAAAAGTAAGATCGGAAGAGCACACAATATTAATGTTATCGCCGGAAGGTCTTCCTGCAAATGAAAGTTGCGCAGATGTCGTTGGTCTTCCAAGGCATTTAATTGTTTATGATATTTGTAAATAAACTATTTCATCATAAACGTAATTGAGACTTATGCATCTACTTATAGGTTTATTGCTTTTCTTACCTTTTTCAGAAGCACAAAAAGGCTCTCATTTAGAAAAAAGCACCTGCCCATTAATTCAAGACAAAGAACAAATTAAAAAACTGGCGTTAGAGTTGATTCAACGTGATCTTAATGGATATCGCATTTCCATTTGCAAAGGCAAAAAAGAAAGATACACATATTTAGACAGCGAAGAATCCAAATTTGGAGATGAAGAGCGTCAGGTTCCCTCCAAAAAAATCATTTTTATAAAAGAATCTTCGTCAAAAATTATTCTCGATAAAATATCTATTTCTGATCTTGGTGAAATTTCCGTGAGCTATGAGATAGCCACCTTAAAAGAAGAAAAAACAGTAAGGATTTCAGATAATATTCGCTTTATTTTAAGCCCTGTAAAATCAATGGAAAATAAAAACTGCGCCGATGTTGTTAGTTTTCCCAAAAATGTCATTTTATACGACACCTGCAAATAACCCTCGACTAAGGCCCCTTCTCTCACCTGACTTTTAGGCTGGGATAACTGTGTTAGGTAGATGAGAAAAAAAAATAATCTTATAATATATTGATGACTCCCGTTTTCTTACTCTTTGCCCTTATCCTCAGTTTCTCTGTCGACGTCTTAGCGCAGCCTTATAGTGCATCAACTGGAGCCGAATACTTTGATGGCTACACTTTTGGAGAAGTTGAAACTTTGGCAAAAGGAGAAGATTCGGCTTCGTCTTTAATGGCCACTGGAAACTCTGAAAAAGTTGCCACCAACCGCCTGCCACAAATTGAAAACGGAAACTCCAGTGGTGATAAAGCTTATAAAAAAGTTCTTAATCAACCAGTGACAACTCCAAGAATTTTTCAATCCATGCTCGACTCCATTGGCTTTGATGTCTCCCCGATTCAACCAATGCCCGCATATATTGTTCAAAAAAATAAAGTGTATGATCGAGTCACTTTTAATCCAAAAGATTTTACGGAATTTACAGCTTTAGAACCAGCACAAGTAAATGGTGTGAAAGGGTACCTTGGAACCGCCTCTCGTGGAGGTTCTGTCATTATGAATGGAAATGCTCCTCAAGAGTTCTTTATTACTGATGATGATTATCGTAAAATGCAAAGAAGTGAGGTTATTGGAGCTCTCGACTCTATCAATGGTGCTAATCAAAGTGTACATGGGGGCGAGGAAGATTGCCCTGAGAATAAAGAACCTTATCCTGAAGAGACTGTTCAGCAAGTTCAAGTTCCTCGAGTTAATGGTTATTTGCCCGGATGCCAAGCTTTAGCTCAAAAAGATTTATCCGCACAACATCAGGATATGCTTAAGCAATGCTCGCAATCTATCAAAGAAGCTGTGGCTTCTGTTTCAAGAAACTCGTCAGGGGGAATTGATAGAAGTCTTTGGATGTGCAACGTAATGGCACAATTGAACCCAGAAGAACAAGAATTTGCAGCGATGCTTTTTACTGCTGTTGGAGAGGGAAGTATTTTTCTTACGAGTAAAGAAACGGGAGAGCCCAAGTATAAAGAACTCGCATTTATTATGAAAGTTATTGAAAACCGTACAACCTTATTAAAAGAAAAAATGGGAAACCAATATACCTCAATAGATGTGGCCCTCGCTCCTGATCAGTTTTCAATGTACAATAAAAACTTTTTTAATCAATTTCGACATCTTTTTGAGCCTAAGAGTCATAAATCTGATAAACTTTACGACGGAGCTATCAAGGCTTTTCTGGCTCTTAAAGAAAATAAGATTCAACCGCAACCACAAGTGGATCATATGTACAATTACTATAATCCTAATGGGATGGAGGAAAAATACTCTTCAAATAGAAACTTATTAATTAATCAAGGTAAAATTCCCGCAAATCATCCAGCAAACAAAAAAGTGCCCTCTTGGAACTTTAAACCTCTAACGCTAATAAATGATCTTAACTTTGATGGTCGAGCCGTAAGGAAAACACCTCCTTATCGACATGCTTTCTACTCTCATGCAAATCCTGGAGATGAATTTGGTAGCCGCAAAGACATTAAAAAAAGGAGAAGCGTATGCACTCCAAAATAAAACTTTTCTTATTAGCTCTCATATCTTCTTTCTTAGTATTTGGATTTTTAATTTATCCTGAAAAATCTTTTTCAGAAAAATCTTCGTGGATTTTAAAAAAAAGTGGTAACACGTATGTCTTCCTTAGAAAGAAAAAAGAATATTCTTTTGAACACTCGAATAGCATCATCCCAAAAATCCAAAAAGTGATTACTCATGGCCATTTTGAAATTGTTGTTTACTTACATGATATTTCTGGGACATTTGCAATGACTGAAGTTTATACTGGTGCTATTTTTGATAAAACTACGAATAAAATTGTTGGATTCGAAACTTATTCATACAAAAATATTTCAGATAAAAAAGTTTCCACTGAACAACCAAAATGGACCTTAAATCCTAATGGGTCAATTGAAGTCTTTAATCCCGAATCTGGATTTTCTGAAAAGTACCAGTAGTCTTGAGGAGTCTTTGAGGTTTGAGGGGCCTTGAGGGGCCAGCCGACGGCTGGTTCAGATTTGCATCATCTTGTCCGAGACATCAAATAAGTAAATTAAAGGATTGAATTAAAAAGTCCTCTGGAAGACTTGTGAAGATCGACCACCATGGAATGCGAATCAAACCTCAACCAGTCGTCAATTGGCAGCAAGGCAAAGGAGATGAAACACCATAGACGCGAAAACGTGCCCAGGTACTTTTTAAATGACGCAAATCTCAACCAGCCGTCGGCTGGCCCCTGGGGAATTGGAAGGTGAAGGTGGTGGCTTGAGGTGAGGGGTCATCTAATGTGAGCTGCCCGCCTAAGCTCTCCGCGTACTTGCGACTCATTGTAAGGCCAAGTCCCGTCCCTCCAGCAGATTTGTCTGTTCTGGAGCTTTGGAAAAAAGGCTCAAAGAGATCCTCCACCTCAGAGTCAGGAACTCCAACTCCGGAGTTTGTAATTCGAAAAATCGCCATATTTTTAGAAGTTTCTATGAAAATTTGAACTTCTGAGCCTTTATCTTTATATCGACGTGCATTTTCTATCAAATTAGCAACCACTTGGTTCACAAAAGTATTATCCGTTCGCACAATAAAAGTGTTCATCTGACAATTGATTTTAAACTGATCCCTTTCCTCAGGAATCAATGCCAAAGATTGGCGAACTAAATCAATAAAATCAAAGCTTGTCGGCTGAGGTTCGAGCCGTCCACCTTCAATACGCGTTAACTCAAGAAGTTTAGAAATTAACTTCTCCAGTCGATGAGAATTCGTTCGACATTTTTCTAGAGCGGCCTCTAGCTTTTCTAAAAGAATGGGCTGATCAATTTTATTTTTAATTTTCGTTAGCCGTACCCCTGCCAAATCTAAATTACCTAAAATTCCTTGAAGAGGTGTTCTCAACTCATGAGACGTATTGGCAACAAACTGAGATTTCTTCAAAGAGCTACTTTCAGCTTCTTCTTTCGCCTGCATCAACATATTTGTTCTTTCATGAACAAGTTTTTCGAGTTTTTGATTAAAATTTTTAAGCTCCATCTCATATCTATCTGCATAAATTTTTTCAACCCAAAGCATGGACGAAAGAGCAATAACAATCACAACAGAATCTAATAATAACACACTCAAAGGAAATTGGCTGGAATGAAAACCTGTAATTGGAAATATTCCCGAATGACTTAAATAGTCCAAAATAAAAAGAGGACATGCTGAAAATAAAAAAACAGGAATGCGAATTCTATTTGGACTTCGAGAAAACGCAATGACCGAATACATCAAGCCAATAAAGTAGACATAATAACCATTAAAGCTTTTTCCAAAATAAGCTCCCGCCAAAAAAAAGGTCATCACCAAAAGAAATACAAATAAAATTCGAGCTGTTTGATAGAGCTTTTTGAAATTAAAAATAAGGACCCAAATAAATAAAAAAGTAAATAGAAGTAAATACCATGTCTGACTTAACTCAAGACCTAAGTGATGAACTTGAGCAAAGATTGTCGGGAGAGTCAGAAACCCCCAAAAAGCCATAATATTTGTAAAGATCGTCACTCGATTAAAAGAGTCACGTCGCTGAGAATCGACTCCCAATAAAAATGGTTTTGCTAAAAATTTAAAAAACACTGACATTTTTAAAATTTAACTTTCTGTTTGCAAAACTTCGTCACGAAGAGTAAAAATATTTACTGGCTTCAAATAAAATCGATCACATCCTGATGTTTTTGCCCTTTGTTCAACCTCTGAGCCAGCCATTCCTGAAACCATAATAATTTTGGGATCAGATGTTAAACTTTTAATCTTTTGACAAACATCAAACCCATCCATTCCTGGCATCATAATATCTAAAATAATAACTTCGGGCTGAAATTGATTATATGTTTTCAAGGCTTCTTCACCAGAAGTACAACACTCAATTTGTATACTATCGTCTTCAAAGATTTCAGAAAAAAGCTCTAAATTGGAGACTTCATCATCTACAATCATGAGTTTTTTCATTGGCTCTCCTAATATTTCGTTAAGATTAAAAATTAAATTTGAACATAACTATATCAAAAAAGATAAAGTTGAATAATGAGTTTAAATAAAATTAGTATACTAGTGAAGTTAATTTCACTTAAAGAATGTTTCTTTCACCTATCGAGAACGGGCCGCAAGTAGCAACTCACAAAGCTCTCGCACAGCTCCCATCCCCCCTGAGTCTTGAGTCACAAGGTGAACTGCTTCTTTAACAGGGTCAATTGCATTCGGAACAGAAACCGCTAGACCCGCTTTTTTAAAAACCGGAATATCTTGGTAGTCATCTCCCATATAAGCAATTTCATGGGCTGAAAGCTGCCATTTTTTTTGCAAAGTCTCAAAGCAAGCAAGTTTGTCTGACGCGCCCTCATAAAGATCTTCAATTCCTAAAGATTTTGCCCGCTCACGAATATCTTCAGAATTGGAGTTCGTAATAATACCTATTTTAAACTCTTGCTTTTGTAAAAGTTTAATTCCCATGCCATCTTTAATATTAAAAAAACGACACCACTCTCCATTTCCACTATAAAAAACCTGACCATTCGTAAGAACTCCATCGCAATCAAAAATCACACCGCGAATGGGTTTTAGCATTTTGATAAGTTCTAAGTTGAGTTTCATGGACACACCTCTTTTATTGAGATTGAAGCCACTGTATCGTTGCCCCCAATGCTTGATCGACCGAAACTTTTTGAATATTTTTCGACCGCCTCTCCACTAATTCTATTTCATTATTTTTAATTCCGCGAGCTCCAATATTAAGGCGAAGGGGCATACCTAATAAGTCCGCGTCCTTAAATTTAGGCCCTGGCCGTTCTGGACGATCATCGAGAAAGCAGTCATAACCGGCTTCCCAAATGCCTTCATAAATTTTTTGGGCCATTTGGGCTGTTGCTTCATCATCTGGATCTAGTAGGCAAATATGAACAGCAAATGGCGCAATTGACAGAGGCCAAATGATACCATCCTTATCATGGGAAGACTCTATTGATGCTTGAACAGTTCGAGTCACACCAATCCCATAACAACCCATCTCTATGACTTCTTCCTTGCCACTTTCATCAAGGTACTTGGCATTCATGCTCTTCGAGTATTTAGTCCCTAGATAAAAAATATGACCAACTTCAATGCCGCGCATTTCTTTTAAGAGCCCATCTCCCTCAGGATTTTTGTCACCCGTATGAGCCTGACGAAGATCGCCCGTGAATGTAGGTACAAAATCTCTTTCTCTATTGACGTTCTTTAAGTGAAAACCGTCTTTATTTGCACCAACAATGAAGTTGGAAAGTGTCGTCACACCATTATCAACATAAACAGGAATTTTTAAACCCACTGGCCCACAACTTCCCGGCCAAGCACCTGAAACATCTTTGACTTCTTGCTCTTCAAGAGGTCTCGGCTCCCTGTTTATTTTTAACGCTTTTTTAAATTTTGTAAGATTTAATTCGTCATTACCCCTGAGCAGAACTGCGACAGCTTTTAATTCTTTCTCACCTTCTTCCGCAGCTGAATAAAAGAGTGTTTTTACTAATTCATCCTCTGGAATTTTTAGGGCCTGTGATAATGTGGAAATCTTTTTTAAACCTTTTGTCTCAAACTCTTCCACTGGAAGCAATGAGGAGGAGGGTGTTCTTTCTTCTGCATCAACTGCAGGACACACTTCCACATTAGCAGCAAAGTCACCATCTTCAGCAACAAGTAATAAATCTTCTCCATGCTCGGCCAAAAGATGAAACTCTTCACTTAAATCACCACCAATATTTCCGCTATCGGCTTTGACGATGCGAAAATCTAAACCCAATCGTTGAAAAATAGCGGCATAAGCCTCACGCATTAATCGATAACTTTTTTTCGCATTGGCTTGGTCAAGATCAAAGGAATAGGCATCTTTCATTAAAAATTCTCTACAACGAATTACTCCAAACCTAGGTCGGATTTCATCTCGGAACTTTGTATGGATTTGGTAAACGTTTTTGGGTAAATCTTTGTATGATTTCAGAATCGGTTTTAACAAGGTAGTAAAGGCTTCTTCATGAGTTGGACCCAGGCAATAATCCATATCATGTCTGTCTTTTTGACGAAACATTTCTCGTCCCATTTTATTCCATCTCCCGCTTTCCTGCCAAATTTCAGCCGGTGTTAAAATTGGTAATTCAAACTCCAATGCGCCAGAAGCGTCCATTTCTTCTCGAACAATTCTTTCAATCTTCTTTAGAATTCTTAGACCCATGGGTAAATAATGGTAGAGTCCGGC
>JAGRAB010000127.1:0-2240 GCA_020435085.1 Bdellovibrionales bacterium
ACTTGTGAATTAAGACAATTATTTTTTGGAATTGGTATTATTAAAAATATTTAATTTTTCTGATAGCGTCTTCTCATTTTGAAGAGCGGGAGGGTTTTGCTTTTTGTGTGGATAAGCTGAGGGATTTTAGGGGTTTATGAAGAGGTATTTGCTTTTCATAAAAGTTCGGTATTGCGTCTCTGTGGGTTTTAACGCTAAATAGACTCAAGCAGAGGGAGCGATGTTATAATGAGAGTTCTTTTAGTTGAAGATGAGCAAAAACTATTATCGTTTGTCATGCGAGGCTTAGCAGAGCATGGTTATGCCGTAGACACAGCGGCAACTAAAAATGAGGCTGAAGTTCTGGCTGCAGATAACGATTATGATTTAATCATCCTTGATGTGATGCTCCCTGATGGCAACGGGGTAGATCTTGCCAAGTGGCTTCGAGAGCATGAGTATTCAGGACCTATTTTAATGCTTACAGCACTTAATAGTACCAGTGATAAAGTCAAAGGTTTAGATGCGGGTGCGGATGATTATTTATCAAAACCGTTTGTCTTTGAAGAGCTGATGGCAAGAGTGCGGGCTCTTTTGCGTCGCTATGGAGATGGGCAAGAAACGTCTTCTTTAGAGTTTGCAGATATTGAAATGAATTTGATTCATAGAAAAGTCACACGAGCAGGGCAAGAGCTTCGGTTAACCACGAAAGAATTCGCACTTCTTGAATACTTAATGAGAAACATTGGCCGACCAGTGACACGCACACAAATTATTGAACATGTTTGGGATATGGGATTTGATCCAGGAAGCAATGTTGTTGATGTTTATGTCAACATGCTTAGAAAAAAAGTCGATCAACCATTTGAAAAAAAGCTTATCCATACAGTTGTCGGGTATGGTTATGAGCTTCGGCAAGAGCCATAAATGTTTTCAACACTCTCAATAAAAGCTCGTCTGACAGCTCTTTTTGTTTTAGTCTTTGGTGGAAGTCTTCTTGCTTACAGCGTTTATATTTATCAAACAGTTGATGATATTTTTGAATCAGGCTTTGATCTTCAACTCTATGAATTTGCAAAAGAGGTTGGGGATTCTATTAATTACAGTATTTTATGGGGCTTTCAGTTTGATACCAGAAGTTTTACTGATAGCCGAAAAGTGTTTCCTTTTACAATGCGAGAAGCAGTGATTCAGATACGTTCAAGTTCTGGAGCTCCATTGGTGTCATCAAAATCTTTGCGTGGTCAAGAACTACCCTTTAATCGCTCTGTATATCAGAAGGTGCTCGATGGTAAATATGTCTATCAAGACTGGGAGGCTCCAAAACAAACAGCACACAATAAATATTTTCGAACACTCACTTTTTTAGTGAAAGGCGATGCCGATCAATTTGTTATTTTGCAAGTCGCGGTCCCCGATCGCTATGTACGTCAAAATAGCCAAAAAATTCTTCGAATATTTTTATATTCCATTCCATTTTTACTTTTGATTTCAGCTCTTATTGGTTACAGCTACGCGGGTTTTTCTTTTCGGCCAGTGAATCAGATGATCGAACGTGTGACGGCAATTAAAGGGAGAAATTTAAGCGAAAGAGTGCCCGTGCCAGCAGGGAAAGATGAAATTACAAAACTTGCAAAAACTCTCAACAGTATGCTGGAGAGAGTTGAAGCTTCTTTTCAAGCCCAAGAGCGATTTGTGTCAGATGCCTCTCATCAAATGAAAACGCCTTTGGCGATACTGAAAGCACAAATTGGTGAAATGCTAAAAAGCTGTGAAGATTCAAGTGGCGAAAAACAGCAACAAATGGAATCCCTCCAAGAAGAAGTCGACTCTCTCATTGCACTTGTGAATAATCTTTTAATTCTTGCGCGCGTGGATGTGGGGGAAGAAACGCTTCATTTTTCACAAATTCAGTTGGATGAAGTGATTACTCATGTGTGTGAGCGACTGGCCCCATTGGCAAAAAGAAAAAATATTCAATTTCACTTTGATTTAGAGGTAGATTCCAAGCGGCCAGATGAGCCGCCTTTTATTGTTCGTGGTGATGATGATCTATTAATGAGTGTTTTTCAGTCGCTTTTAGAAAATAGTATTAAATACTCTCCGCCAGATACAAAAATTGATATCACTCTTTCTGAGTCTGAGGGTGAAGTCATGGTTACAGTGATGGATCAAGGGCCTGGTGTTGATCCAACAGAAGTACAAACTATTTTTGAGCGTTTTCGGCGAGGAAAAATATTAGTACCAGGAGTTTCTGGCTC
>JAGRAB010000127.1:2255-2526 GCA_020435085.1 Bdellovibrionales bacterium
GCCTCTCGATTGCGAAACGTATTAGTGATCTTCATGCTGCAAGTCTTCATGTCGAAAATAATTCATCAGGTGGCCTTAAATCAATTTTTAAGATTAAAAAAGTTTAATTTCATTTTAATCACCATTTAATTCTCCTTTTATATATTGAATTCATGGACGGGAGCTGGGTAAGGACGCCGGCTCCAGAATAGGAGATTTGATCGTTTTTGTTGTTTTAATAGACTAAGCAGTGGGGATCCTCAAAATACCTTTTTGCTTCCCCTTAAAGCAA
>JAGRAB010000128.1 GCA_020435085.1 Bdellovibrionales bacterium
CAATCAATCAAGATGTTTAGAGGACGGAGAGGCAAGAGCGTCCGCAATTAAGGGGGCCAGTTTCAGGAAAGCACCCGTGCGGGTGTCATTGAATACTTGCCAGGCCAGAGTGTACCTAGAGTAGTTATCAACAACAGCTTGAATGAACAGCTTTTAATTTCACCTATTCCGCAGTCTCTTTTTTCTCTTTTCCATTTTTTGTATCTAGATTGACGTTTTATAAGGGTAACCAAATCACAATGCACGCCCTAGTGACATTGAGACTTCATATTCATTCGTATTACTTCAAGAGCCGAATTAACCTTTATACGAAAAAATATTTAGTCTGGTTTCTTTCACCTTGTCGTTTTATATAGCCAGAATCAAACCATATCTTAAGATCACGACTTGCTGTTGCCGTAGAGATCTCGGGCATAGAGTTCATATACTCTTTTCTTGAAAACTTTTTTCCTTTAAATAATTCTCGGGCTAACTCTAAACGATGCTCTTGAGTATTTATCGTCGTGGGAGACTTCTCGATTAACTCAAGCAAGCTTTGCTCAATAACACCTAATATAAACTCTATAAAGACCGTCGAGGCCCCCTCTTTATCGGACTGCCTGAGTTTTTGGTAGTATTCCTCTTGTTGTTCCCGAATAATTGACTCCATGGGAAGATATTGAAATACAGGATCAAGTTCCATCAATATAAGACTTTGCCAAAACCGTCCTATTCTGCCGTTTCCATCCATAAATGGATGAATAAATTCAATTTCATAGTGCGCGATACAAGACTTTAGAAGAATATGAGTTTCTACATCAGCTTTTAGCCAGCGAAATAATTTGTTCATCTGTTCACTGACCATCTTCGCGCTAGGAGCAGCATGAATAACTTTTTTACCTTTTATAATCCCCACATTTTTTGTTCTTATTTTTCCAGGGTTATTCACAAGTCCTTTCATCAGAATCCCATGGGCCTTTAAGAAATGCTTCAAATCAAAAGGATTTAATTTTCTCACCTGTTCATACAATTTAAGCGCGTTCTGAACTTCTAAAATTTCATTAGCTCGGCCGCGAACCCTTTTCCCCTCAAGAACATCAGTGATTTGATTCAAAGAAAGAGTATTCCCCTCTATAGCAAGCGTGGAATGAATCGTTCGAATCTGATTCTCTTTTCGAAGCTTTGGCCCTGGAACACTCAACCCTTTCGTCTGCACTTTGCCTAACAAGAGTGCGACCCGAGTAAGTCCATCGATTATTTTCGGAGAAAAAGAAAATGGCGGCCTATACATAGATTTAATAGTATCAAATGATAGTATCTTTTGATAGTATAATTATCGCTATTTTCAATAAAAGCAAGAAGAGCTGGGCCGCAGCGGCTGGGTTCTTGGGTTTTTAAACGAATTTCTAACTTCTCTTTTTCCAAATCGAAGAAATGCCTAAGGCTGAATATAAGGGACAAAGTCCCCAAGAGGCTGTTGCCAGCGGAATAAGTCCTATCCATGTCCAAAAAGGGCCACCGGCAATGGCCCAAGTCACTAAAGTCACGCCAATAATAAATCGCAAACTTCTATCAAGGAAACCTACATTTTTAGTCATATGCTTAGACTAATCGAAAAGTTCAGACTCTCCAAGTTGGTCCTGCAAAAAAAATTGACAGTTTTTTGAACTTTCCTGCTCGATATTGAACTTCAAATCGTGAGTTTAAAAAATGCAGGTATTTCATCTAAACCCTTAATCTAAAAGACTTTTTTACCGATAAATGGAAAGGGTCGGAAGGAAGTTATGGCACGAATCTTAGTTGTTGATGACGACAAAGACATTCTTAAAATTGCTGAAAGAGTTTTAGCCCATGGTGGACACGCCGCTGTTGTTGCTGAAGATGCCATGAAGGCGATGGAAATTCTTAATGCCACTACTTTTGATATGCTTATTTCTGACGCCAATATGCCTCATTATTCAGGCTTTGATCTCATCAAGACAATACGCAACCAAGAGCATTTAAAAAACATTTCCATTGTTATGTTGACTGGTCTCCGCGAAAGAAAAGATGTGGAAAAAGCCATTCATGCTGGAGCTGATGATTATATCGTAAAGCCTATTGATCCACTTTTGCTGATGCAAAAGGTCAACTCCCTTTTCGAAAAACGCCCTCCTACACATCATCCTGGAATTGTCTTTGCAGAAAATGGACCCATGAACTCTGGGTTGATTCAAGCCACCATTTCAGTTCTTGCTATTTCAGAGCTTGGCGTAAAAATAAAAACGGATTTACCCCTCCCTGAGGGAGCTACGGTTGATTTGCGGGGTTACTTTTTCGAACACCACCTCGATATTGAACCACCCCCTTGTCGGGTTCTTTCTCAGCGCGAACTTAGGCCTAATAGCTATGAACTCCAGCTCATCTTTGTTGGTGCTAACGAATATCAACTTCGAAAAATTCGACAATGGGTTTTTTCTCATGGCTCTATGATTCGTCGAGAAAATAAATCGGCGGCATAACGAGGAGAGTAACATGAATATCTTACTTGCTGAAGACGATCCCAATATTTCAACAATTGCCAAATTGGCTCTTGAACAAATCGGTGGCCATAAAGTGACCCATGTTGATAATGGTGAAAAAGCTTTAAAACTTATTCTCGAACAAGGTTCTGATTTTGATGTGATTCTTCTTGATGAAATGATGCCTGGCCTGAATGGCGTAAGAGTTTGCCAGGAGTATCTCAAGGCTGTATCCACTCCGCAGCCAGTTATTTTTTTAAGCGCGAAGTCTCAAAGCTCTGATATTAAAGAGTTCCTTGAGCTCGGCAAAGGATTTATTCCCAAACCATTTGATCCCATGCAGTTAAATCCACTCATTGAAAACATTCTCAATAAAACGGAAACTCACGCCGCATGACAAACCTTTCTTTGATCCGTTTTCGCCTCAGCTTTTTATTTTTAGTGGGGCTCGCTTTTGCTGTTGGTTTTGGCTCCATTACCATTAAGGGATGGATCCAATACACACAAATGCATGAGTCTCTCAACTTAACATATATTCTTGAAGATCAAATCAACCAATTATCAACTTATAAGTTTTCAGAAAAAACACACAAAGAGCTTCAAACCATTCGCTCCCGGCTCAGTCCCAAGCACCGCGAAGATGCTTTGAGTGATGTAATTCAAGCCTATGCTGAGAAAAGCCCTGCTCTGTTAAAAAAGAGAATTCAACATTTTTTAAAAAATGAAAAAGAATATCGAAGTTACACCCGTAATATGATGACTTACTGGCAAGAAAAAATTCTTTATTTTGGAATATTATCAGCCGTCACATTATTAACCACTCTCTTTATTGCTATCATTTATATTCAAAATAGTATTTTCACTCCCCTCAAAGATCTTTCTAAAAAAATGAATGACTTTCTTCATGATAAATACACCTATCAGTTTTCTGTTCCAGCTCCCAATGAAGTTGGGCACCTTCAAGCCACATTCAATGCTCTTGCCCAAAGGGTTCTCAACAATATGGATGAACTCACAACTTTAGACCGTGCAAAAACTGAATTTTTAAGTATTGCTAGTCATGAGTTAAGAACACCTCTTACATCAATCAAAGGATCTTTAAGTCTTTTACAAAGTGGAATTACAGGTGAGCTTAATGACGCTTCAAAAAACTTATTAAATATTGCAGAAACAGAAACCGATCGTCTTATTCGTCTTATTAATGATGTGCTCGATTTAGCCAAAATTGAGGCTGGTCGCCTTCCTTTAGAAAAAAAATGGACACCTCTCAATAATCTTGTTGATGAAACTTTAAAGAGTCTCGAGGGCCTTGCATCCACAGCCAAAGTGAAACTCGTCAAAGATAACTTGCCCGATATTGAACTCAATATGGATGGCGACCGTATTCAACAAGTTCTGACAAATTTAATTTCGAATGCTGTAAAATTTAGTCCTGAACAAGGTGAGGTTTTTGTCACAGCTGAAATGCTTGCGGATGGCCTTGTTCGAATTATTGTTAAAGATCAAGGGCGCGGCATTGCCCCTGAGGATGTGGATCTTATTTTTGAAAAATTCTCGCAAGCCACGAGCCCTAAAAACCCACTTGTCAAAGGAACTGGCCTTGGCCTTGCCATTGCTCGCGCCATTGTCTCAGAACATGGTGGTAACATTGGAGTTGATTCCATTGTTGGAAAAGGCAGTCAGTTTTTCTTTACTCTTCCCGACTGGCGCATTCACCAATACTCAAGTATTTCCCCTAACTCTACCGAAGGAATTGCCGCATGAGCTTTGCTGCTATGATGGAACAACTCAAAGAAGAATATATTCAAAGCTTACCTGAAAAAATTGAGCTTATTGAAGCTCATATTCAAACCAACTCATCCGAGAGTCTACGAGAAGACTTTCATAAATTAAAAGGAACAGGAAAAACCTATGGTATTCCTGAAATCTCAACACTTGCTGCCTCTGTTGAAGAGGTCTGTATTTCCTCTCCCCAACTTGCGGCAACTGTTGCCCAACAAGCCCTCCCCATTTTACATGATATCTATGCCTCTAGGTCCACAAACAGCTCCCACGATATCGGAACCGATGAGCGTTATATAAAAATTCTGCAAACGGCTGCATAAAATGACCAAATCTTGAGTTTACTCTTGTCTGGTGATAGCCTTTTTTCAGCGACCAAATGCCACAGGAGTTTTCTCAAATGGAACTACAAAGTCTCACTCAAACACTGGGTTCTGAAAAAATTCGAACAGATAAAGAATCCTTTCAAAACTATGGAAAAGATTGGACCAAACATATTTCGGCCAACCCCTCGGCCATTGTATTTCCAACTTCGACTCAAGATGTGGTCAACATTGTTCAATGGGCAAGAAAAAATAAAGTGGCTCTTGTCCCTTCAGGTGGACGTACAGGCCTTAGTGGGGCTGCTATTGCCACTCATGGGGAAGTTGTCGTTTCCTTTGAAAAAATGAATAAAATTTTAGAATTTAATGAGTTTGATCAAACCGTTCGATTGGAACCAGGAGTGATTACTGAAACCCTCCAAAACTATGCCAAAGAAAAAGGCCTGCTCTTTCCAGTAGACTTTGCCTCCCGTGGCTCGAGTCAAATTGGTGGGAATATTGCCACCAATGCAGGGGGAATCAATGTCATTCGCTACGGCCTCACTCGCAACTGGGTGTCTTCCCTTGAAGTTGTAACCGGAGAAGGGAAAGTCCTTCACCTCAATAACTCCCTTATAAAAAATGCCTCAGGCTATGACTTAAGACATTTATTTATTGGCAGTGAGGGAACTCTCGGCTTTATCACTCAAGCCGAAGTTCATTTAAGTCGGCCAACACAAAATCCAACAGTTTTTTTATTTGCCGTCCCTGAGCTCAGTGGTGTAATGAAAATTTATCACTCCTTTAAAAAGCAAATTCCTCTCTTAGCTTTTGAAATGTTCACCGATGTCGCCATGGGATATGTTCTCAAGCATACAGGCCTAAAACCCCCACTCTCAGAAGAAGCCCCTTACTATGTCATTGTGGAACTTGAAAATGACTCCGAAAATACAATGGAAACAGCAATGGCTATTTTTGAAAGCTCTATGGAACAAGGGTGGCTCACCGATGGAACGATCAGCCAATCTGCTCAGCAGGCCAAAGATATTTGGAGGTTGAGAGAAGATATTACAGAAGCCACAAGCCCTTGGGAGCCCTATAAAAATGATGTCTCCGTTCGTATCTCAAAAGTCCCAGAGTTTTTAACTGAGGTGGATCAAGTACTTAAAACCGAATATCCCGCTTTCGAGACAGTGTGGTTTGGTCATATTGGCGATGGAAATCTCCATATTAATATTTTAAAACCACAAAATATGACCAGTGCCGAATTTATAGAAAACTGTCATAAAGTAGATGAAATTCTGTTTGAAAAAATTGAACGCTTTGGTGGTAGCGTCTCTGCCGAACACGGTGTGGGGCTCACAAAAAAACCCTATCTTCACCATACCAGAAGCCATGAAGAAATTGCATATATGAAGGCCATCAAAGCCGTTTTTGATCCCGATTTCATTATGAATCCTGGTAAAATTTTCGATGAGAGTAATTAATACCTAGTTAAGAGTAGATTCATTTTTCAAT
>JAGRAB010000129.1 GCA_020435085.1 Bdellovibrionales bacterium
ATTTACATTTTCATACGATCGGTATTTGACACTGTCAAAGCCACCAATGCGATCAATGTGCAGTTGAATTTTTTCAATTTCTCCCTCACAATTTGTTTCTACAAGTTTTTCTAAGGGCACTACAAAAAATATATCGTTTCGACTTTCAGGGACACTATAATTACCAACTTGGCTGACAATGTGATGCTCTTCTATCTTATTGTTACAAGACACAAAAATTTTTACTCCATACAGTGCCATCGCTAAATAAGGATGTAAGTACCAGACTCTTTGCGACAGTGGTGTTCCATGAATTTGTATGTGTAGCTTTTTTGCCAATGGCAAAGAACGATCTTGCCCCGATACACGCACTCCAATTCGACACCATTCTTGCTCTTGTTGACATTCATTGAAATAGAACCACAAGTCCTTTTCCTTTTCATCAAACAAAACTCCTCGTGTTTCTTCCATACTTAAATTCAAAAGATCTTGCTCTTTTGGGTCTGGTTGATATCCATACCCTTTATTGTGAGCTTCTAAAGGCAATATATCTGGTTTTAAAACTTTATACGGCAGTAATATCATCCCTTTTGCATAAATTTCTTTTTCAATAATAACCTCACCTCGAATTAGGGCATTTAAAAATTCTGGTGGAAGTGACTGCTCCTTCCACCAGGTCTTCCACTGGTCTGGATTTTCTTTTTCTCCCACATGTCGAAAAAGCAAGTAGCCATGAATGTTATTTGCATCAAATTTTTTTGGATGCTCTTTGACGCCTCGAAGACGATCGCTGCAAATGGGCCAAATATCCCACCCATTTGCAATTCGAAAGGCAAATATATTTCTCATTATTTGGTCTGCATTCCACTTTGTTTGATTATAAATTGCATCGCATATCTCGATTGCCTGATCGGCTGATACAAATAAATGATATCCAACATCTTCTGCGGGCAGCGGTTCTTGATTGTACCTTATGCTTCCTTGCACAAACTCATTATGCACACGAATGCCTTGATAAAATAAAATTATTGCAAGTGCCAAAAGGAGTACATTGACCTTTCGTACGGAAACTCTTTGCTCCATTTTTTTCTTAAACTCTAAAAGAATAAAGCTAATAAAAATTCCTGCAGAAACAATATACACTATTTGCCAATGATATAAGTATCTGATGGACATGTCAGACAACAGAATTGGCGCGTACACAATTGTCATCATCAGAAACATTGCCAGAGCACGGCGTGGCCATATCATTTTTGTTCTTTGACAAAAAAAGTGTAAATGGGCCATTCCAATTGCTGAGGCAAGAAGCATCGTTGGCAAAAAATTATTTTGGAGAAATGGTTTTTTAAAAACCTCTAGAGTCATAACCGTGGTTGAGAGTTGGTTAACGTTTTTATATCCCTTTGAGAAATTATCTAAAAAAAACATAAATAACTCTTTATATATAGATAAGTCCGGTGGCTTTGAAAAAGAAAAAAACGAAATATGCCTGCCAAACACCAACCAGACTACAAAAGGAATACTTGGAAGCATAAAAAAAGCGATGGCAGTAGTCGCTTCTTTCATTGACCACCTTTGCCACGAAAGTTTGTTTGCTAAAAGTTGAATCAAACCAAAGAATGCTAAGTATAAAATAAAACTGCCATGTATTTGACAGCTCAAGCCTATGAGAAAAAATGTCGCATAAAGATATTTAACCCTTACCTTCGAAGTTTCTTGATAGCTGAAAATAATGCCACCCAAACAAACGAAGCTGAGAGCACTTTGGAAACTTGCATTCCAATCGATCGAAAAACTTAAATATAGACTTCTTGAGGTGAGATATATAAAAAATATCGTGAGCCCACAAATTCGCCCATTAATTTTTCTTCCTAAAA
>JAGRAB010000130.1 GCA_020435085.1 Bdellovibrionales bacterium
AATAATAATTTCCGGCGTGAATAAATTTTTCAGCGGTCACTTCGTCAGGTTTTTCTCGAAACCCTTTCACTCGCCGAGCTTCCAAATGCCCTTCTTTATCAAAAATATCATCGGAAACCTCGATGTACCCATATCCCGTTGAAGGATATTTGGGTTGAATCCCTAGGGTGACAACTTCTCCTTTTTGAGCGGCTTTTTCTCCGAGCTTCACAACTTTTCGAAATTCTTCAACATCTGTAATTAAATGATCGGCAGGAAAAATTCCAACGATCGCATCCGTTTTATTTTTTGTCGCAAAGTAATGACAACATAAAGCAACTGCAGGAGCTGTGTTTCTTCCCATTGGTTCATAAATCGCGTGGGACTTATCAATATTCATTTCCATCAAGGTTTTTTCAGTCAGAGCTTGCATTGTTCCCACTGTTAAAACCATGGGAGCTTCAAACCCCTTCATTCGCTCTAAAGAGTCTCTTAAAAAAGATTTGTCATAAAACTCACAAAATTGCTTGGGATAAGACGCTCTGGAAACAGGCCACAATCGGGTTCCACTGCCTCCTGACAAAATGACTGGAAACATGAATACATTCTCCTCTACAGTTAAAGTGTTCAATGTACCTATTCCTTAAGAAGATGGGTAGCAGAAGGGGAAAGCTGCGCGCTGAGTTAAAGTGCCAGGGACTTCTCTCTTAAAAATGAGTTTCACTCCCATTTTTAAAACTCGTATGTTAATTTTCCATAATAAATTTTCTCAAAAATCTGAGGAGTGAACATGAGTATTCCCTTTATTGACCTTCGGGCCCAGTACCTTGAATTAAAAAATGACATCCAAAACCGTATCCACTCAGTTCTTGAACATGGTCAATTTATCATGGGTCCCGAGGTAAAAGAAAGCGAAGCCCTCCTCTCTGAGTATGTCGGTTGTAAGCATACAATCAATGTGAGTAGCGGAACTGATGCGGCTGTGATTGCTATGATGGCAAAATGTATTGGCCCTGGAGATGAAGTCATTACCACAGCTTTTTCTTTTATTGCTACTGCCGAAACCATTCGGCTTGTTGGAGCCATCCCTAAGATGGTGGATATTGACCCAAAGACGTATAACATAAATGTGGATCTTATTGAAAAGGCCATCACACCCAAAACACGAGCCATTATGCCAGTGTCTTTATACGGACAACCCGCAAATATGGATGAAATCAATCAACTCGCTGAAAAACACGGTCTTTTTGTTATTGAAGATGCCGCTCAAAGTTTTGGTGGAACCTATAAGGGTAAAAAGTCAGGAAATCTTTCTCACTGTGGTGTTACCAGTTTTTTCCCAGCAAAACCCCTCGGCGTTTATGGAGATGGTGGAGCTATATTTACCAACGATGATGCTCTAGCCGAATCTTGTCGCCAAATTTTATTTCATGGCCAAACGGCAAGATATTACCATGAAAAAGTGGGGGTTAATGGCCGCATGGACACACTCCAATGTGCGATTTTGATTCCAAAATTAGAAAAGTTCCCTTGGGAACTCGAACAACGTCAAAAACTGGCGAATGCCTATTCTGAAGCCTTTTCAGCTCTGGAAAAAGTCGGCATCATGACACCATTTATTGATTCCAATAGAACTTCTGCCTGGGCACAATATACATTAAGAGTTCCAAATCGAGATCCGTTTCAAAAAAAATTGCAAGAACTCGGTGTACCAACTGCAATTCACTATCCACGAACAATGGCAGATCAACCCGCATACAGTAATCCAGAATATGTTATAGGAAACATTGCTGAATCACGTAAAGCGGCTCAAGAGGTAATTAGCCTTCCCATGCACCC
>JAGRAB010000131.1 GCA_020435085.1 Bdellovibrionales bacterium
TACAATACTGGCTCACTTGATGGGCTATATCCCATTTGGAAATGTTGCTACTCGAATTAATTTTATGTCCGCTCTCAGTCAAATTGGAGCCGGCTTGATGATGTTTCTTCTTTTTAGAAGATGGATGAGAAATATTTGGGTTGCATGGCTTGTTGTTGGTATTTTTAGCTTTTCGCCGCTCATTTGGCGTTATGCAGTGGTTGCAGAAGTATTTACACTCAATAATTTATTTCTCTCAAGTCTTCTTTATATTCTTTATCGATTTTATGAACAGCCTTCACGAAAATGGATTTTGTGGTTTGCAGGAGTGTTTGGGCTTGCATGCTCACATCATCACACTATTTTATTTTTTATGGTTCCTATTTTTCTTACAGTGGTATTCTATCATCATAAACTCATTTTTGAAGCCAAAACATTTTTTGCCGCCCTAGGAGTTTGGCTTTTAGGTTTCTTACCTTATCTTTATTTACCGTTTGCTTCAGCCCCTCTTTATATATTTAATTGGGGAAAAGCTCATACATGGCAGGGATTTAAAACTCACTTTTTTAGAAGCGAATATGGAACCTTTCAGTTAGCCTCTGGTGACAAAGATTATTCCAATTTTTTATTTAGTTTGGGTCAATACGCAAAAGACACTTTAGATCAATACCTTATTGTTGGAGTGATTCCTATACTGATTGCTTTATTTGTAATTATCCGCGATTGGAAAAAACAGTCACAATTTGTAAAGACACTGGTCATCTCTGCCACTTTTTATTTATTGGTTTTTCATGTCTTAGCAAATATGGATCTCTCCAATCGTTTATTTTACGATATTCAAAGCCGGTTCTGGATGGCTCCAAACATTGTTGCAAGTCTTCTTATGGGATACGGAATTCTTTATCTTGTTCGCAGAGGTCAAGAGCAGTTCCCAAAAATGCTATGGGGACAAGCTCTTGCCG
Organism: Bdellovibrionales bacterium; assembly: GCA_020435085.1. GTDB lineage: Bacteria > Bdellovibrionota > Bdellovibrionia > Bdellovibrionales > UBA1609 > JABSOQ01. Next base: position 942 of record JAGRAB010000131.1, read on the forward strand.
TTGGTTGTATTGGTTTGATTGGTCTTCAAGTAGGACTTCACTATAAAGTAGAGGATTATTCAAAGAATACCGTTTTTGAAAAAGTCGGGCGATCCATGTTAGATTCACTTCCACAAAACGCTATTTTATTTTTACGTGGAGATATTTATGTGAATGCTGTGAGATATCTTCAAGAAGTGGAAGGGTATCGAAAAGATGTGGCCGCTCTCCCTTTTGACCTTTTGTGGTGGCCTTGGATGAAGGCCAATGTTGAAAAATCATTACCACAGGTCACCTTACCAGGAGATGTTTACCGATATCAAAAACGTCAATACGGACAATTTCATTTAAAAGATCTTTTAGATGCCAACATTGGTCATGCTGAAATTTTTATTGGTAAATTGCGATCAGATGAGATGCAAATCATCTCTAAAGATTATGAACTCTGGAATATGGGATTTCTCAATAAGGTGGAAAGAAAAGACAAGCCTTTTAATTTCAAAGAATACATGTCTGAGGCAAAAGCATTTGAAGACTATATGCCGCCAAAGAAGACAGAGATTCGTGATAAATCTTGGGAGGCTTTTGTCTATTACAATTACTGGGATCGTGAGTTGGATCGAGGAAGGCAAATCTTTGAAGAGGCAGCAAGACGAGGAAATGATCTGGAGTTGATTAAATATGGTGCCAATATCATGAAAAAAATCATTGAGAACCACCCCAATCCGCCGTTGATTGTGTATAAAAACCTTGGAGTAGCTTATCAGTTTATGGGAAAAGTGGAACCCCAATATAACACCCTTATGGTGCAAGCTTGGAAGGAATACTTAAAAAGAAACCCTGTTAACGACCCAGATTTGAATAATATCAAAATACTTATCTCTGCCTGGGAGAAAAAATATCAAGAAATCCTTAATCGTCAGACGTCATCTGTTGAAGAAAAGAAGAAAGCTGAGTGATCTTAATTTCCTGTTGGGCACCTGTTTTAAGATCTTTCCAAGTGACTACGCCCCGTTGAATTTCATCATCCCCCATAATAAGAGCGGCTTTTGAGTTCATCTTATCAGCTCTTTTCATACGTTTAGAGAGGTTGCCAGAGTACCCCATATCAATAGTAAAACCTTCTTTTCGCAATTGGTGGCTCAACTTTAGGGCTTCTTTTTCAGCCGTCTCACCTAATGGAACAACTGTCACTGGACTTTTTTGTTTTGGTGCTGACTTTGAGAGAAGAATGAGGCGTTCAATGCCAGCTGCAAACCCTACCCCAGGAGTTTGTGGGCCTCCCATGTCAGAGATGAGCTTGTCATAACGCCCCCCTGAGAGGATGGCATCTTGTGCTCCTAGGGCATCACTTTTAAATTCGAAAACCGTATGGCAATAATAATCGAGCCCACGAACGAGTTTGTGATTTTTGTGAAAAGGAATACTTAATTTTGTGAGTCCATCCATGACGTCGTCATAAAATTTTTGAGACTCTGCATTAAGAAAGTTTTCCAGTTGAGGGGCTGAAGTGATGAGTTCTTGATCCTTCTTATCTTTTGAATCAAGAATGCGTAAAGGGTTTGTTGTCAGTCGTTTTCGAGAATCTTCGCTAAGATCATTTTGAAATTTTTCGAAATAAGTGACAAGAGCCTTTCGAAAGGCATTTCGACTTTGATCGTCACCAATCGAGTTAATTTCAAGTCGAGCTGGATTTGTTAAATGGAGTTTTTCTAAAAGTGTATGAGCAAGGGAAAGAATCTCAATATCAGCGAGGGGCTTGCCGACGCCAAGTAATTCCACTCCAAGTTGGTGAAACTGGCGTGTACGACCTTTTTGAGGACGTTCGTAACGAAACATTGGGCCTTGATAAAAAAGCTTTAAGGGTGTTAAGCGAGAGAGCCCTTCTGAAATAAAGGCGCGAGCAATAGGGGCTGTTCCTTCGGGGCGAAGGGTGAGAGATTCCCCGCCCCGGTCTTCAAAAGTATACATCTCTTTATTGACAATATCAGAGGCTTCTCCAAGAGTCCGTTGAAAGACGGATGTGAATTCAAAAATAGGAGTCGCTATTTCCTCAAAACCATAGCAAGCAGAAACGTTTCTCGCCGTTTCAATAATGTAATTGTGAATTTTTAAAGGCTCTCCCATGAGATCATGAGTGCCTCTGACGGGTTGTAATGAAGACATAATTTACAATACCTGAGACGATCCATCGTGACAACATCTCTGCTGACGGGTACATTGAAATTATGGCTGAAATTATTGATATATCTCCTGAAATTCACTCAAAGATTGCAGTTTGGCCTGGAGATACGTCATTTTCTCAACGATTTCTTTGTTCTTTTAAGGGTGGGGGAAATCTTGACCTCTCAACAATAGAGACAACTGTTCATTTGGGTGCGCATACAGATGCCCCCAGCCATTATTCGCCTCAAGGTGATTCCATTGAAAAGCGGGATCTTTCTTATTATTATGGATCGGCTCAAGTGATTTCCGTTCAGATAAAGCGGGGAGAGAGAATTTATCCAAAAGATATTTCTCATCCAATTCAATCACCACGCATTTTATTGGCAACAAACTCATTTCCTGACCCTGATCGATTTAATGAAGATTTTTGTAGCTTATCACCAGAGTTGGTGGAATGGCTTGCTGAAAAAAATGTCTGTCTTGTGGGGATTGATACACCTTCGATTGATCCTTTTTCATCCAAAAAACTTGAAAGCCATAATGCTGTTTTTAAAAAAAATATGGCTGTTCTTGAAGGAATTGTATTGAGCCATGTGACAGAGGGGCTTTACACACTTATCGCCTTCCCATTAAAAATAAGAGGGTCAGATGCCTCTCCCGTACGTGCTGTCCTGATTAGGTACGGACACACTTGTGGGACTTGAAGCGTCAATTTTTTTGAATTTTTGGCAGAATTTTTGCTACTCCTCAAAAATATGCCACGAAAGTCTATTATATATACTCATTTATATCCGTATCACGTGTATGCTCGTTCAAATAATCGAGAATGGTTTTATCTACCAAAAGAAATAGTTTGGAATATTTTTGTTAAACACCTTACAGAAGCTTCTTTGCGATTTCGTTGTGAGATTATTTCTTTTATGCTTATGGATAACCACTATCATCTTATTATTTTTACGCATGAAGAATTTCTTTTGGGAGTCGTTATGCAATACCTGCAAATGTCCGTTTCTCGGAGTATTAACCGTCTAACAAACCGGACAAATCATGTTTTTGGTGGACCATACAAAGCCTCTTTAATTAAATCACCTCAACATTTTGCGGACATTTATAAGTACGTATATCGAAACCCTGTGGAAGCAAATATTGTTGGTAAAGTTGAAGACTACGCTTTTTCAAGCTTAATAAAAATAAACGATATACCTCTTAGCAGCCCTTCACCTTCATGGAGTGGGGAAATTCCTAAAGGAGAGGAGTTTATTCAATGGCTAAATAGTCCTATTGAAAGAAAATATATTGAGGCATTAAAGTTAGGCCTTCAAAGAACAACATTTAAACCTACTTTTCGACGTGGTTATTAACGCTTTGAGTCCCACAAGTGTGTCCGTACCTAAAGCCCAAGAGATCTTGAACCTCTTTTGGAAGTTCAGGGAGTGCGGATCTTGGTATAAAAAAGGTTGTGAGTTGAAAGAAATCATTAAAGATTTTATGCTTTTCGCTCGTTTGCTTTAAGTAATCATAACCAGAAGATCCACCTGTTCCAATTTTTGTTCCTAACATTCGTTTTGCCATCAAGGCATGACGGTAACGCCAGGTTGTCATGGTTTCATCAAGATCTAATAACGCTTTAATCAGTTCGAAAGGGAGTTGAAGAATGGGTTGGTCTCTATAAAGTTGGATAAGGAGAGCGGCATGGATAGACTTATAAGAAAGACGCCATTGCCCATTTTTAACAGCCTCATTATAGGCATTTTCATCAAAGAGAGTTTCAAATGTTGATCGTGCTTGGTCAATAATCTCTAAGTTCCTTTTAATATCATTTTCACTGAGACCAGAGTGATTTTTTACGATAGAGGCTTCGCTATTAAAAGTGGATTTGACAGCCGTTTTATAGGCATTCCAAAAATCAAAATTTTCAAGATTTAAAAAAGGTGTCCTTTCTAGCCAAGCGTTGACGCGATCAAAAAGACTTGGTTGGTCTTCTATTTTTTTAACCAGAGGTGCGATATCCTCGGGAAGGCTTTTGTCATAAGAATGAGAGTTATATTTGAGTCTTTGTTCTGACTTAAGACCGAGAAGATTTTCAACCATTCGAAATTGGAAACTTTGAAAGCCAGAAGCTGGAAAAAGCATATCGCGGAACTCCAGAAAGTCTAAAGGAGTCATGGTTTCAATAATTTCGATTTGATCGAGGAGGATTCGTAAAATTTTTGTCACTCTCTGAAGGCGATTCACGATGAGTGCCATATCCCGCTCATCAATAAAATCGTTTTCAAAAATAAGGCCAATAGACTTTAATTCAGTTAAAATTTGCTTAAACCATAACTCATAAGTTTGATGAACAATAATAAATAACATCTCATCGTGAGCAGGGTTTTTAAACTCTTCACTTCGTAATTTTTGAGCATTGAGAATTTTATCAAGCATGAGGTATTTATCATAGTCTATAGGAGGATAATTATATTTCATTGTTTACACCTTTTTCTGAGAGTTGAAGAAGAGACGATTGAAATTCATTAATATCAGATTCTGTTGTATCAAAGCTTGTCATTAACCGAGCGATCCAGTGTTGGCTATCCCAAATATAAAAAAACTTATTTTCTTTTAGGGAAGTGGTCCATTTTTTAGGAAATTGAATAAATACCGCATTGGATTCCACCGGATAGCAAATATGAATATGAGGAAGACCTTTAATTTTTTCTTCAAGTAACTTGGCCATCATATGGGAATGTTCAGCGATTTTTAAATAAAGGTCATCTTGTAGGTAAGTATAAAACTGGATAGATAAAAAACGCATTTTTGAGGGTAATTGTAGATTTTGTTTTCTTACATATTTGAATTTTTTAATATGATCAGGATTCCATAAGAGGACAGCTTCGCCGCCAAGAAGCCCATTTTTAGTTCCTCCAAAACTTACTGCATCCGCAGGAAAAACTTGAAGTATTTCTTTAAAAGTTACTTTTAAATAAAAAGCAGCATTTGCCAATCGAGCTCCATCAATATGTATTTTCAGTTGATATTTTTGGGCAAATTCATGCAACTCCGAGAGTTCTTCTAATGTATAAACAGTTCCAAGTTCTGTGGGTTGGGTAATAGAGAGAAGCCCTGGTTGACTAAAATGTTGGTCTCCAAGACGAATCATGTGTTTTTCTAATTCTTCTGGGGTCAGTTTCCCTTGTGAATTTGACTTTACAGGAATAAGTTTTACGCCAGCAATGGCTTCAGGGGCTCCGCACTCATCAATATTAAGGTGAGAAATGTCAGAGCAAAGAACACTTTGCCAACTTTCAATAAGAGTTTTTATAGAAAGAACATTTGCTGCGGTGCCATTGAATACATAAAACGGTTGAGCATTATTTCCAAAAAGACTGCAAAATTTTTTCCTGACAAGCTCAGTAATAGAATCGGTTCCATAGCTGGGAGCATGGGATTTGTTCACTTCAAAGAGAGCCTTTAAGATATGAGGATGAATACCAGAGTGATTATCTGATCCAAAACCCTTTTTAAAATTGATTTCCAGCATACTTTTGGCCCTGTATAACGCAATAATTATAGAGTATTTCAGCCGCTAATTTAGCTGTTTGATCATCTTGGTCAAGCTCTGGGGAAACTTCATAGACTCCCAGAGAGCAAACCGAGAAAATGTTACATAATTCTTTAAAGCAAGGGAAAAACTCTTTAGGTGTTAATCCGCTAGGCCAACTTTGTGAACACCCAATAGCAAAACTTGTTGAAAAAGCATCGATATCGACGCTGAGGTAGCATGGAGTTTTAGGAGTGAGCAAGTGCCATTCTTTTAATTTTTCCAATACGAAGTCTTTCATAGTTTTTGGACTTTCTAAAATCTCTGGTCGAGTCATACAAAAACCACCATGGTCTTTAAACCATTGAAAGTGTTGGGGCGAGTTGCAAAAAGGTTGAATTCCAATTTCAACAAAGTGGAATTGATCGGGGTATTTTTCAAGAAGTCGATAAAAGGGTGTACCACTTGTAATCACTTGCCCATTTTTTAAGGGTCTCACGTCAAGATGAGCATCAAAATTAATGATGATGGGTTTCTTAGTTTTTGAACCAAACTTTTTAAGGAAAGCATCTCCATCGGGAAATCCATAGTCATGTCCACCACCAAGCCCCACCCAAAAAGAATTTTGATTTAAAGCTCTGAATGCAAGCTGGCTGATTTCTTCATGACGTTCTAACAAATGAAAACCGCCAATATTTAGATTTCCAATATCTTTGAGTTGAGGAAAGTGATGAGGATTTTCAAGTGGCGGAGTCATTCGGTAAAATCGATTTCGAATGGCATCGGGGCCACCGTGGGCACCAGATCTGCCACCATTATTTTTTATGCCTTCGTCATCAGGGTATCCACAAATGGATATTAAAGGATGAGTCGATGTTTTAGGGGCTTGAACGAGATCGCCTAAGCGTATATCAAAAGGATCATTTTTGCTAAAATATAAATGTGGAGATGTTTCTATCAAAGAAGACATAAGATTTATTTTTAAAAAACTCTCTGAAGTGTGACTGTCTTTGTGATTTCTCCAGTTTCAGAGTTTATAAAGTGAATTTTAATATTATTTTTTTCAAATTCTAAATTTCCAGTTTGAATGGATAAATTATCATTAATAAGAATGGACCAGTCATTAGAAGGATTTGGAGTAATTGTATATTGGAAAGATTTTACTGGAGTGTAGTCAGAGGACATAGAATGTACCCTATTGGTACTGGGGCGAAGATAGACAGTGAGCTTTTCAAAATTGACAAATTGAAAAAGATTATTTGTTTGATCTTTCCACACACCTAATATTTTCTTAAGCCCTACAAAATGGACAGAATCAATGTGGAAGATAGATTTACTTTTTTCTAAATAACCACTGGCTTCAAGAGAGTCTCCTGATTCAAGTTGTTGAATATCGCGATTAACGTAAGCATTGGTGGGGCGGATTTTATAATATTGAAAATCGCCAGTGCTTTTAAAATAGATCTTATTTCCAGTGCGATAAATAATTCCTTCAAGCGCGTCAGTGAGGTCATATGCAGATGCTGTTGCGGAGATTAAAAATAAAAGACCATATAAAAGTTTCATGCTGTAGGTTGTAGGGGACCTCGCTTAAGGAATCAAGAAAGACTAATTAATGCGACGCATCCAATGCAAAGGGTTAAGTTCCCCATGGATGTCTTCTATATAATGTTGTTATACGATAAATCTATGAGCCACATTCGTGAAGTCACACTTATCAAAGGGTCTGTTCTTTCTATTTATAATTATGTCTGCAATCCAAGAAATATTGCTGATCAATTAGGCGATAAAATAGATGTGGAATTTATTTCTGAAACAGATGGCCAGCTAGAAAAAGGCCATAGCTTTCACTTTATGATGTCCCGCTTTGGTTTAAGCCAAGAAATTCATATTCAGGTGGAAGAAGCTTCTGTCGGACACCGTCTTAGATATCGCCAAA
>JAGRAB010000132.1 GCA_020435085.1 Bdellovibrionales bacterium
GCTTCATCTTCACCAACAATTTGATATGTGACTTCTTTATCCGTCTCTAAATCCATCATTTTTACAGTGGCTCCAAATACAATTTTATTAGACTTCACTGTTGAAGGGTCAATCACCTCTGCATTGGCTAATTTAGACTGAATTTCTGCAATTCGAGATTCAATAAATGCCTGACGTTCCTTGGCAGCATCATAATCTGCATTCTCACTCAAGTCGCCATGGCCTCTTGCCTCTTCAATCGCCTTAATAGCATCAGGACGTTCAACACTCATTAAACGTTTTAATTCCGCATCTAACGCCACTTTGCCGGAAGTTGTCATTGGTTGTTTATCGCTCATCGCAGGCTCCTATTCCACTGCATACAATAAAGCGGGGTATTATAGATGAAAACTGTCACTGTGCAATAGCAAAGAGATGAAATATATAGTTTCTATTTTTACAACTTGATTAAAAGTCTTTGACTACTTTTGTCGAAACTTAGATGATTTAGGTAAGTATTTGCAATTATTGGATAATCTATACTTATAAAATTCATATTTTGTAAGACTTTCAGGGCCTGAGAGAACGAGCTATGAAACTCAATTCAACCAACATCTCTATTATCAGAAGATTACTTGTTGGACGAAAAAGTCGCCCACTCTTATCAATTCTCGGAAGACTGGAACCAGCAGACTTAGCTTCACTTTTTGGGCAATTAGATTCTCGAGAGTCTCGATACCTCGTGGACGCACTCCTTTCTCTCGATAAAACCAGTGAAGCTCTTATTTTAGTTCCTGAACAAAAATTAGAAAAACTTTTAGGCCAATTAGATAGCAATATTCTTAAATCTCTCCTCGTCTACTCTTCTGATGAAGATGCTGCTTATTTTTTAAGTCTACTAGAAATTGGGGACAGACACCAACTCCTTGAAAGCTTAGAAGGGCCGAAACGACAACGAATTCAGCTTTTTCTGGATTATCCAGAAGGCTCGGCTGGACGAGTTATGTCTACAAAGATTTTCACTATCACCCCAACTATGACAGCCGCTCAAGGAATTGAAGAGTTGAGGAATGCCGCCCAAGAACAATCAATATATTACATTTATTGTATTAATGACGAGCGACAGCTCGTTGGTGTCGCCTCTTTGAGAGCCCTGGCTACAGCTCCCGCCCAAACAGCAATTGAAAAACTGATGAAGCGAGAAGTTATTTCTGTACACCCATTCACTCCAGCCGATGAGGTCTCTCGAATCGTCAGTCATTATGACTTTATAGCTGTTCCTGTTGTTGATGAAACCAGACATCTTTTAGGAATTGTCACTGTAGATGACGTTTTAGATATCATCCAAGAAGAAGCCACTGCTGATATTTATGCACGTGCAGGTTTACAAGAAGATGATCGTATTTATACTCCAGCAACATCCAGTATTAAACATCGCATGCCTTGGATGATTTTAAATTTATTCTTAGCCGCATTAGCGAGTTCAGTTATTAGCTTGTTCGAACACACTATGAGCCAACTTATTATTTTAGCTTCTTTGAAAAATATTGTTGCAGGTATTGGTGGCAATACTGCCATTCAAACTCTTACTGTTGTTACACGTGGACTTGCTACTGGTGACTTTAATTTTATTAGCCACGCAAAAGTAATTATAAAAGAGTGTACCGTTGGCCTCGCCTTAGGTTTAATGACAGGAGTTTGTGCTGGGATCATGACCTATGTATGGAAGGGATCTGCACTGGTCAGTATTGTTATTGTAATCTCCCTCTTACTCAACTCTCTTTTGGCGGCAGCTTCTGGAGCTTTAATACCTATTGCTCTGAAAAAATGGAACCTTGATCCCGCTGTTGGTAGTGGTGTTTTAGTGACTATGATTACAGATATTTTTGGCTTTTTCTGTTTTTTAGGAACTGCAACTATTGGTCTATATCTTATAGGAGCCTAGACCCTTAAAGACATTGTTACTTTTCTCGCTTTTGGATCTCGTGTACAGTAAAATAATGAGTTACAATAGCCCTAGACTAACAACATTGAAAGTCAACAACCTTGTAAAAGCCATATCTAAAGCTCAATCTATTATTCTAAGTACCCATAAGCAATGTGATGGGGACGGACTTGGGGCTATGCTTGGCCTTTATCATGCTCTAAAAAAAGTTGGAAAACGTGTTCGAGTTCTTACTGTAGATGAAGTTCCTGCGAGATATAATTTTTTACAACCAGATAAATACTCTGAAACATATGAAGGGCCTCATGCACCTATCGAAAATACTGATCTTGCATTAATTTTTGATACAAATGATCGACGCTTGGTAGAACCTCTCTTTAACGAACTTGAAGAAAAAGTATCAACTATTCTTTTTGTTGATCACCACCCTGTACTCAATCAAGGTCCCGAGCCAACTCCTGGCTCATATATTAACACACTGGCCGCAAGTACTGGTGAAATTGCGTATTTTTTAATTAAAGACCTTGGCATCCATTTTGATGAAAAAATTGCTAAATCTATTTATACTTCTATAGCTTTTGATACCCAACTTTTTAGATATGTAAAAAACTCTGCGACATCTCATTTAATTTGTGCCGAATTAATTGAACACATCCCTAATTCTGAAGATATCCATCGCTCCCTCTTTGCAACTCATACAATTGAAAAGGTTCAATTTTTATCCAAAGTTCTTGGTGAAATTGAATATTTTGGGGACGGACGTATAGCAATACTCAAACTTCATGCTAAAGATTTATTAGATCATAATCTCAACATGGATGATTCAAGAGATGTTATTGATATGTTAATGAATATAAATACTTTGCAGGCTGCAGCATTATTTCGAGAAGACGATAAAGACCTCTATAAAATGAGTTTGAGGTCAAAAGGAAACATTGAAGTTTTAGGAATTGCAGAAACTTTCCATGGGGGAGGGCATATGTATGCTGCTGGTGCGACTGTGGAAGGTGATTTTACAAAATTAAAAAAAGAAATTGTAGATCTCATATTAAATCGTCTTGATGGTCATCATTAATTTAAAAGTCGGAATTGATGAGTAAAAAACAAAAAGTGAAAAAAGATCCAAATATATGTTGGTGTAACCAAATCCCCAAAAGCCGTATTGAAAAAGCCATCTCGACAGGAGCAGATACTCTCAATAAAATTTTTGACCGCACAACAGCAGGAGTTGGTGCTTGTGGGGGCTCTTGTCGTCCCTACTTACAAAAAATGCTCGATAGCTATAAAGAAACTGGGGTTTTTCCTGAAAACCCTCGGCCCGCTCAAAAAAAGCGACGCTGATTTTATGGGGACGGAGCTTTTAAATTGTCCTATTTTCGTCAAAGATCCGGACTAAAAAAGATCCATTTACTCCTATTTTATTTTTCTTATTGATACGATATTTGCATCTCATTATTATATGAGAATTCCACGGTCATTACAATTGGCACAAGAAACTGGATATGTACACAAGTTTTGGCGTTGCCATAATAAAGAATACTACTTAATGCCAAATAAAATTAAATCTCTTTATCATAAGTGTATTGAAAACAATTTAAAAAAAGATAACCTTAATAATTTTATTTCCATACATGCATTTTGCTATATGGATAATCATCATCATGAATTAACTCAATACAAAAACTCTTCTAAGAATATATCGAATTATATGCAAAGAACACATAGTGATTTTGGCAGAATCTATAACAACCTTAACGATAGATCTGGAAAGGTTGCTGAATCAAGACCAAAAACGCCCCTTATTCAAGATGATGAACATTTGATTCAAGTACATTTTTATATAGAAGCCAATCCTGTGAGAGCAAAAAAAATTCCTGTAGAAAAACTAAAACAGTACAAATATTCAAGTTTTAGATTCTATGCCTTTGGAGTAGAAGATGAATACACAAAATTACTTACTATTCCAGATTGGTACTTACGTCTTGGAAAAACAAAGCTCGAACGCCAAAAAAAATATAGAAAACTTTTTTATCAATACTTAAATAAGCAGGGTGTAGAACCACATGGTTTTTTACAAGCTTTTATTGGTAAGTCTGACTGGATAAAAATAGAAAAATTACGTATATCC
>JAGRAB010000133.1 GCA_020435085.1 Bdellovibrionales bacterium
AGATGGAGGCAAACGCCAATTAATTATTCCACCAGAGCTTGCCTATGGAGACAAAGGCATGGAGCCCTTAGTTTTTCCTGGTGCTATTATTCTCGTTGAAGTGGAGCTTGTAGGGATCAAGTAATTCAAGTGGGCCTATTGAAAAAGAGTTGATGAAGATGAATTTTATAAAAACCCTATCAATTCTTCGAGGATTTCCTTAGAGGAACTTTCTTTTAACTCGTGCACTTTTGCCTGAGGGAGTGTTTTTTCTAGCTCTTTGGCACCGACTTTTGAATATTTTTTATCAAACGCATTACAGAGAACAAATACCTCATTTTTGATCTCATTGAGAGAAATCTTTTTTGCAGACTCACTCTCTCCCCAACGCAAAGGGCTTGGATCTAAAATAACAATCTTTCTGATTTTTTCAGGAGCTTGAAAAGCTAATGCCAAAATAAGAGCATCTTTTCCTGTTTGTCCAACCAGATCGACACGATGACAACCAATGCCTTCAATGAATTGAATAAGTGTTTGAACATCGTCAACCGTATTTTCTACCAAGTCTTTTGATTTTTTTATGCCATGAATGAAACAAAGCTTACCTGTTTTTTTTTCATCTGTATTTTTTGACCATTCTTGAATCAATTGATCCCATTGATTTTTTTGAGCCGAATCTTCCAATAGAATCAATGTGTCTTCATCGACCATATTTAAAAAAAGATCGTAAGGAACTGTAGAATCACCAAATTGAAATATAGCCACAAGCCCACCCAACAAGTAATGTTTTCAATTCTCAGGCAATGACGTCAGATCCGTCAAGTCGGGGTTATTAACGCCTCGCTTCCCTCATCATTTAAAATACAGACAAAAAGACTCGTGACTAGACAAAATACTGCGAGATTCATAAATTGCTTATGACAATTATAATGCATTAACAAGGACCTATCCTTATGAGTAAAACCAAGTTCGTTCCTGCCAACTATCAACCCGAACTTCCAATAGAAAACCTGATTCTTCGATCAACTCCCCAAGGCGAAGACGTTGTTCCCATGGATGTTTTATTTGTTGGAGCCGGTCCTGCAGGTCTTTCTGGTGCGATTGCATTAGCAAAGTTGGTCAAAAATGATCCTGACCTCTCAGGAATTGAAATTGGTGTGCTTGAAAAAGCAGCGACTCTTGGTGGACATAACCTTTCAGGAGCAGTCATTAACCCTCTTGTTTTCAAAGAGCTTTTTCCTGAGCTCAGCATGAATGACTTTCCTTTTCGTCGCCCTGTTAAAAGTGAAAAAGTTTTATTAATGACAGAAAGTGGGCAAATTCGCATTCCGACTCCTCCGACAATGCATAATTCTGGTAATTATGTGGCATCGATTTCAGAAGTCGTTCAATGGCTCGGTGAAAAGGCTGAAGACTTAGGAGTTAATATTTTACCAAGCTTTCCTGCAGATGCTCTTTACATTAATGATCAAGATGTCATCGGAGTTCGCACAACACCTATGGGGCAAAATCGCGATGGTTCACAAGGTGAACAATACATGCCTCCCACAGACCTCACCGCCCAAATTACTGTTCTCTCCGAAGGAACCCGTGGCACTCTTTCACAAGCTTTTTTTGAGTGGCAAAATATTTCTTCAAAATACCCTCAAATTTACGCATTAGGAGTCAAAGAAGTTTGGAGAGTGAAAAAAGCTCCTGATGAAATCATTCACACACTTGGATGGCCACTTCCTAAAGATGTCTTTGGTGGGTCATTTATGTACCCTCTCTCAGAAGATACTGTTGCCTTAGGCCTTGTTGCAGGACTCGATTATCGTGATAGCACTTTAGACGTTCACAACCTTCTCCAACATTTAAAACTTCATCCATTTTTTAAAGATCTATTAAAAGACGGAGAGTGTCTTGAATGGGGAGCCAAAACCATTCCTGAAGGAGGATATAATGCCATTCCTGAAACTCTTGTGGGCAATGGGCTCATGATTTTAGGTGATGCTGCTGGACTTGTGAATGTACCAGCACTTAAAGGTATTCACTATGCAATGAAGTCTGGAGTTCTCGCTGCAGAAACTATTTATAAAGCTCTCAAAGCAAAAGATATCTCAAAAGTGGCATTATCCAGTTACAATGAAACCCTGCGATCAAGCTTTATTGCCAGTGACTTAAAAAAAGTAAGAAATATGCGACATGCTTTTAAGAACGGTTTTTACTCAGGAGGTCTCAAAGCTGGCCTCATGACGCTCACTGGGGGTGCCTTTCCCGGCGACTCCGATCATCCTTTGAATGATGCTGAAGAATGGAAATTTTTTGGAGATGAAAGCAAATTATCTCAACCTGTTGGACTTTCAAAAGTAGACGCTGTTTATCTCTCAGGAAATAAAACCCGTGATGATATCCCACAACACCTCCTTGTGGGAAAAGAGATCTCTGGTGAACTCGCTGATTTTTACTCACACCTTTGCCCAGCGGGAGTTTATGAGCGACAAGGAGATAAACTCATTGTGAACGCCCCCAACTGTGTTGATTGTAAAGCGACAGATGTCTTAGGACCACGATGGCGACCACGAGAAGGTGGAAGTGGCCCCAACTATTCAGGAATGTAATATGGGAACTCTCTTTAAAAAAATCATTGATCGTGAATTACCTGCAGATATTGTTTATGAAGATGAACTTTGCATGGCATTTAAAGATATTCACCCGCAAGCCCCTATTCATCTTTTAGTGATTCCTAAAAAAGAAATTCCCTCTCTGGCAAATATCTCTGATGAAGACAAGATGCTTATTGGGCATATTATGTTAAAAGTAGCTGATATTGCCCAATCCGCTGGACTCGAAAAAAATGGCTACCGCGTGATTACTAATATTGGCACTCATGGAGGACAAGTAGTTCCTCATCTTCATTTTCATATTTTAGGTGGTGAACGCTTGGGACCTCTCAACTCCTCAATGAACTCTCTATAAGGAACTCCCCAATGTCATTTGATTCGCTACCTGCTCTTATGAAATGCCAAGATCCTCTTGTTATTTTTAAATCTTGGTTTCAACTCGCTCAGGAAAAAGCCCCTCGATCACCAGAGACAGAAGGCACTGCCATGGTCTTGTCGACTGTGAATGCAAAGGGGTTTCCCTCTTCTCGAGTTGTTCTTCTTAAGGAAATCCATGAAAACAAGTTCGTGTTTTTTACTAACTATCATTCAAAAAAAGCTCACGATCTTTTTGAAAACCCTCAAGTGAGTATTACGTTTCATTGGAGCCATCTTGTTCGACAAGTAAATATTCAAGGCATTGCCTCTAAAACAAGTCGAGAAATTTCTGAGAATTATTGGAAAAGTCGACCAAAAGAAAGTCAAGTGAGTCAAAGTTTATCACTTCAATCAGAACCTATTCCTCAAGGCATAGTTCTCGAAACTGAGTTTGAAAAAACAAAAAATCGATTTTTAGGTCATGAGATCCCCTGTCCTCAACACTGGGGAGGAATTCAAATTTTACCCCACACTTTTGAATTTTGGATAGGAAAGCCCAATCGCCTTCATGATCGAGTTACTTTTTCCTTTGATGGAAAAACATGGACTCACCAACAACTTTATCCTTAATTTCTCCTTACACTTTTGTCCTTAACTGAATCTTATCGGCCTCAACTCGACTTTCGGTAAGCTTTTCTCTATTACTTAGTGAGAAAGATCTGCGATGCTGTGTATAATATTGATAGGCATCATCGTTTAGAAAGCAGCAATGGCCAATATCATCGTGATTGAAAATGACCCAAGGGTAAAAAGCCAGATCAAACAATATCTGGGAGAATTGGGAAGTGATGAACATAAAATTCGTTTTTTTGAAAGCCAACAAGCCTTTGAAGCACGCTATTTCAATCAAGCCAACCTTCAAAAACAAAAGCCTCCCCTTCTTGAAATTCCTGCCTTAAAAAAATGGACAGAAACTCAAGGTGATTGGATGCTTGAACATCAACTCGAACAACAAGCTCCCTTCCCTGGAGAAACTCTAAGGCTCTCTCACCAAGTAGCCACTCAAAAAATAACGGCTATTGATCCCGATGTTGACGAAAATATCAATATTTTTGGAATGTCAAAAACAGATCTACAAGCAACAACAAATCATATTTACAAACTCATTGGAACTCCCTTTCAACCTATCTTCACTGATTTTTTAGAAAAAGTTATCAATAATACTCCTATTGAACCTTTCACTTACCCACTGATTTCAGCCAGTAGTGGTCAAATTTGGCTACTCAGCTTATCTGCAAAACTTCAAGGTGATTCCGTTGTCATCGAATTCAAAAACGTCACCGAAACTGTACGCCCTACTTTTAATAAAGAAGTTGAAAAAAGAAAAAAAGAAGCGGAAGAAGGTGGTGTTGAACTTGATCGCCTCGGCACCATTGATTTGATTATTTTTAAACTCAATTTAATAAAAGACTTTAAAAAAGGATGGGTACAAAATACGCTCACCAAAATAAAAAAGTTTGGCTTACAACCCACTTATAGAAATACAAAACTCATTCTTCTTAAATATGAAGATGATGGCATTCACAAGGTCGACCTTCTCTATCCTCAAATTCATGATTTGGTTTACCTCCCTCTTGATCGAGCTCTTTTTTTACAAAAAGTGGATATTATTTTAAACCTTCCTGAAATTGCCAAACCACAATTTCTTTTTCAACAAGATGTGGAAATGCATATCAATTTAGCTAAGAGAACAAATATTGATTTTATTTCTGATCTTGGTATTGGGATGAGAAATCCGATCGCACTTGCACCTGGCCTCATGGGACACTTTTTTTTAAAATTACCAAGTCAAGAAGAAGAAATTGAATTTTATGGGAAAGTCCAAAAATCAAAACCTCACCAAGAATATAAAAATGAATTTGTTGTCTTCTTTACTTTTTTTGGTATTGAAAAAGACATCTTATCAAAAATTCGCCGATTTCTCTCACAAAACCCAAGATACCAAAGTTGGATCAATGAGGATGAAACAAAATTTGAATTCAGTAATGAAAATATTTTTCTTACAGAAAAAGAAAAACGAATAAAAAATATTGCTATTGTCATACCTGACGAAAAAGTCATTTCAAGCTTGACCAAAACTATTGTTGATCATTTTCATCAAGTGCGAGTCGTTGGAGATACCTCCTACCAAAATTTTCTGATAAAATACTTAAGCCCTAAACAAAAAAATCAGCCTGACTTTAACCCAGAAGATATACAAGTTGCGACAGCAAAAGATCTTGGCAGTGAAAAAATCATCTTCTACGCCAATAAAGAAAGCTTTTTTATTCAAGCTCCTCCAGCTCCCGAAGAAGACGATGAAGGACAAATCCTTGGACACCCTCAAAAGGAATTACTTTCTCATAGCGATAAATGGGTAAACCTTCTTTTTCCATTGGGTTCTGAAAAAGATGTCCTTAAAGAGGTTTTCGAAGCCGTTTGGAAGGGACGCAAAATTGAATCCATTTATATTGTACACGATAATAAAATGGAGCCCTGGGCTGCTTCTCTTTCTTTTGAACCACAACTTGAAGATGGCACGATTAAAGTGACTGTTACTCCTGCTCATGCAGCCACTGTTAAAGAGAAGTTATTACGAGAAATTCGAATACCTACAATTGATACCCTCATCGTTGATTCTCATTATGTTCCAGAAGATGTCAATGCGTGGGTTGAAGGCCTTAACGAAGCCTGTAGACAGCAAAATTTATTACCTGAAGATAAAAAACTTAAAATTATTATTTTAGAAGCTGAAAGCCATAAAGTAGATATCTCTCAATTTGGAAATCCCTCAATACGGGCTATTCAGCCAATTCCTATTGATAATCGTTCATTTTTGGTGAGTTTAT
>JAGRAB010000134.1 GCA_020435085.1 Bdellovibrionales bacterium
TGCACGCTTAGGTTGGTTTTTTATTTTTTCTATTATTTTACTTTCATTAAGTATTTCCACAAAAATTATTCCTTAAATGATTGATGGCATATGTCCATCTAAAAATTCATCTTCATAAGTTTCAAGTGACTCTCTCACATCATCAAGGTTTTCATCAAAAGTAGCAATGTGATACATAGCATCTCCTTTTGTTACCAGAGGCAACGCAGAAGCTCCTATAATAATTCCTGAATGGGGGGCCCTTAAAGCCACTTTTGAATCTCCATAAGGAGATGTAATAAATGCTAATAAATCACCTGCTTCTACATAGGCTCCTAATTTTTTTATTCCTTTTGCCAAACCACTTTCTGGAGCTCTCAACCAAAAACTGTTCTTAGCTACATAAGCTTCATCTGAAATCAAACCACTTCCTACTGTTCCTTCAGGGAGCATTTTCATTTTTTCCATAACGGACAAAATACCTCTCACTCCTACTTTTGTGACTTTATCATCAAATCGAAGAGCCTCTCCTCCTTCAAAAAGGAGAATAGGAATATTTCTTTCATGAGCTGCAAATCTTAAACTTCCATCTCGGAAGGTTGAGTTCAATATAACAGGTGCACCAAATGCTCGTGCTAATTTATTTGTTTTTGAATTATCAAGATGAGCTCGAATTTGCGGTAAATTATTACGATGAACAGCACCCGTATGTAAATCAATGCCACAAGTACTTTTAAGAACTACTTCCGTCATTAAAGTATGCGCTAAGCGTGCCGCTAATGATCCCGTGGAAGACCCTGGAAAACATCGATTCAAATCTCTTCGATCTGGTAAATATCGAGATCGATTGTTAAAGCCAAAAATATTCACGATTGGAACCGTAATAAGTGTTCCACAAAGATTCTTTAGAGCTTTTTGCTGCAGCAAACGGCGAATAATTTCAATTCCATTAATCTCGTCTCCATGAATAGCTGCTGTAATAAACAAAATGGGCCCATCTTTTTTACCTTTTTGAATACGTAAATTCAGATGAATATCTGTAAGGTCATAAAGTCTCCCTACATTTATTTGAACATGTTTTACTTTTCCAGGTCCAATAGATTGAAAATCGACTGTCATAAGCTTCCTTTCACTCCATCACCCTTTCCCTTTGGTTCTATTGGCTTTTGGTTTTGCTACTTTTTCTATATGTTCAATAATAAGATCTGCAACAGGTTTTCCTGTCGCTTTTTCAATCCCTTCCAATCCTGGAGAAGAATTCACTTCCATGACTAAAGGACCATGGTTCGATCGCAAAATATCCACACCGGCAACACTTAAACCCATTGCCTTTGCAGCCCGTGTGGCCGTTTTTCGTTCTTCTGGAGTGAGGCGCACATTTTCAGCAATTCCACCTTTATGGATATTTGACCGAAACTCTCCTTCTTTTGCTCTTCGAATCATCGAAGCGACAACTTTATCTCCAATAACAAAACAACGAATATCACTTCCAGCGGCTTCTTTAATGAATTCTTGTACAAGAAAATAAGCTTTTAAATTTCGAAAAGCTTCAATCACTGATTCTGCTGCTTTACTTGTTTCAGCAAGAACAACACCTTTGCCTTGCGTTCCCTCGAGAAGTTTAATGACTAAAGGAGCCCCGCCAACAAGGTCAATGAGTTCTTTTGTCATTAATGTAGAATGAGCAAAGCCCGTGACTGGCATTCCTATTCCTTTACGAAATAAAATTTGATGGGCTCTGAGCTTATCACGAGATCTTGCAATAGCGACGGATTCATTCAAACAATAAACACCCATCATTTCAAATTGCCTTAATACAGCATTTCCATAAAAAGTCACAGAAGCACCAATTCTTGGAATAACAGCATCCACACTCTCAATACTTTGATTCTTATAATACATTTTTGGTCGGTGGGAGGTAATGTCCATATAACAACGAAGCGGATCAATCACCTGAACTTTATGTCCACGACCTTCTGCTGCTTCCACGAGGCGGTGGGTTGAATGTAATTTTGAACTTCGAGACAATATAACTATTTTCACAAAAACTTCCCTTTCTTTTTCCTAGCTTTATTTTTCTTGTGAAGAAAAGAAGCTCCAGGATCTACTAAAAATAAATTTCGAATAGCCTGTCTCCCCAAAAGCATTCGAAACCCCATAATATCTCGATTTACCAATGTTAATTCAATAGGCCACTTTTTTTCACCAATAGAAATCTCAACCTCGACCACAGGTCTTTCTGAAACATGTCCGTTTGAAGAGCGAACATTACGCATCTCAACTAGCCATGCTTCACATTGAATTTTGGGCTTTAAAGATTTCTGTTGAGGTAAAATTGAAAAAAAAACTTTCTTCCGTCGACCTATTTTTTTTATGACAACATCCTCTGCATGTAATGCAGAAGTTCTTGCTCCTGTATCAACTTTTGCCTTTATTGGGTGCTCACTGTATTCAGGAATACTGACCCATTCTCTCCACCCAATAATTGAGGAATAATGTTTCATATATGACCTTAAGCTCTTTGCCTATTCTTCAATTATTTTTGCTCAGGTAATGCTTTTGCTCTCAGTTGCTTTAGTCTCTCCAATTCATCGGAAGGAACATGAACTCCTGAACTTCCAGAATAACCTAAATAAATGCTTTCTTGAAGACGATGAAAACACTGGCTTGAAAGATGGGAATGAGGCTTCTCTGAAATACAACTTTCATAATAAGTTTCATGAAGTGACCAATACCCTAATTCATCAAGAACTTCATAAACTTCACCTAAGAGATAGTAAATATTTGCTTTTTCATCGGATGTTCTTTTACTCAAGAGCAATTGGTGCAAAACCTCTGTCGCCCGTAAATATTCAACATCGGCAGCTTGATCTTTAGAAAACGATTGCTTCGTTTGAGCTTTTTTTAAAAGCCGACGAGCTTCGCTAAGTGAAAATTGATTTTTAGAAGAAGATCTTGACCACTCTCTTAAAGCCGCTCTCCATTGGTCTATTTTTCGAGATAAATAATAAGGAAGATTTTTTTTCTCTAAAACCTTTTCAAATGTCTCAATCGCCCGCTGAGGATTGGGTTTGAGCCTGACCGTAATGACAAGGTAGCGTCTCAATGCTGCCTCATAGTCAAAAGGCAAATTCAACATAAATTGGTCATCAACAAGAGCTTTTTCTAAAAGATGAGTGGCTTCTTCATATTTTCTTGTCGCCACCAATAGCTCTGCCTTTTCAAGAGGGTTTAATGAAAGCCCTGAAAAATTTGAAACTTCCCATTTCGCCTGTGACCCTGCCGTCGTCATTGAGTGGCATCGAAAACAGTGTCCCATTACCGTCTTCATAACTCCTTTTGCATATTTGATTTGACCTGCGGAAACTGCATGAGAGGCTCTTTGAACGTCAGAGGTCATTTGATCTAAGGAAAACCGTACCATAGGATCATCACCTAAATAAGCTTCTCCCATTTGAGGAGCAATCTTATGAGCTGTCTTCGCAAAATTTTCCAAATCATTTTGAATGCTTTTAACTTCTTTTTTGGAATAGTTAATTTGTCTTGAGTAAACAAATGGGAGAATCTGTTTCACCTCACCAGAAAGTCCTTGCATACTTTCAGACCAGCCTTGTTTTTTTTCTGATTTTTTTTGTTGGGAAGTACAAAAAGTAACTCCTAATGCCAAAATAAAAATAAGACTTAAAAATTTCATAAGACGATTCCTTTTGCTAATAAACCCCATTATACATGACTCGCCGGTGAGGAAAAGTGGGTTTCTTTAATTGTCGACAATAAGCGATATAAGAGTCTAGTGACACTAATAATTAAATGTGGAGCTGGATCGCCTCTGGCACTTGGGTTTGTTTATGAAGCCCATAAACAAACTCCTCAATGACTGGGCCAAAACTTTTTTCACCAGAAATGATTTTTTTAGCATATTGCCGAGAAGGCTCAACAAATTCATCATGCATGGGTTTCACTTGCTTATAGAACTGGTGATAAACACCCTCAGGGGTTCGTCCACGCTCCCTTGTGTCACGAGCAAGCCTTCTCGCAAATCGAAGATCCTCATGAGTATCAACATAAAAGCTGATATCTAACATTTGCCGAACCTTTGGCTGTGAGAGGATCAGTATTCCATCCAAAACTAAAATAGGCATAGGCCGAAGAAGTTTTGTTTTCTCACCACGGCAGTGGGTCGAAAAATCATATGTAGGAATTTGAACGGGGTTTCCAATTTTTAAAAGCATCATATGCTCAACAAGTAGACTAAACTCAATGGCATTAGGGTGGTCAAAGTTGATTTCTGTTGGATAAAGAGACTTTTGATCCTTTAAATCTCGATAATAATTATCTTGCTCTAGAATTTGGCAAGATTCTTCTCCTAGATGAGCTCTAAGCATACGAGCAAATGTTGTCTTTCCAGAACCACTTCCACCGGAGACACCAATAATCAACGTGGACGATTTGCTTATTTTTTGGGCAATGGCCATAATTCCCTCTTTGGAGGTTACTCAAGCCCTGAGTTAACAGCTCATTTTCTCAACAGCAACAAAAATCGAAATCCTACCAAAATCTAAAGGAATTAAAGAGAGGCGGTGATTTTAAA
>JAGRAB010000135.1:0-4211 GCA_020435085.1 Bdellovibrionales bacterium
GGGAAAGAACCCAAGCCCTTTATGACTTCAAAGCACCTGCCAGCTCACCAGACTCATACATTTCCATCATAATATCAGATCCGCCGAGAAGCTCTTTATTGACATAAAGCTGAGGGATCGTTGGCCAGTTTCCATACTCTTTAATGCCCTGACGAATCTCTTCATCCTCTAAAACATTACAAGTTTCAAAATTTGTATCAAGTTCTCGTAAAATCGCAACAGCGCGAGCCGAGAAACCGCATTGTGGAAAGCTGGGTGTTCCCTTCATAAAGAGAACCACTTTATTTTTTGAGAGTAAGTCTTCGATTTTTGCTTTTACTTGTTCATTCATTTTTATTCTCCTTCAAAGATCAAAATGTAAATGGTGTATCACTTCGCCATTGTTTTTAAGCTTAATGCATGTAGTTCGCCCGATTTTAATTCGGGATCAAAAATAGACATTACTGCCTGGTGTTGCTTGATGCGATTGAGAGCTTCAAATTGAGGGGCAATAATACGAACCTCAAAATGATTTCCAGTGCCTGTCATATCTGAAACTAAAACGTCAGCACCAGGAAAAGCTTCTTTCAGCCGATTTTCAATAAATTGGGGGGTCAAATCTGTCTCCTCATTACTTTAAAACCGCTCATTATTAACGCATTTCGTCTGTAGAGGCTAGAGTTTTGGGGATTGCTCAATTTTTAAAACAAAGGTATGGTGCAGCATGTCTGAGTTTTTCGTGGGTGCCAGTGCCGAACACATAAAAAAAGAGCGGGCAAAGGCCAAAGAGTTGAGAAAGTCCCAGTGGTGGCTAAGAAAGCTGAATGAGGGCATTTGTTACTATTGTGGGGGAGAATTCTCGCCTCAAGAGCTCACCATGGATCATAAAGTCCCTTTAGCACGGGGGGGATTTTCGACAAAAGCTAACCTTGTGACCGCCTGCAAAGAGTGCAATCATCATAAAAAATATCAATTGGCAACGGAGTGGCAGCCTGCCTCCAAACCTGATTCTGAAGAATAAGATTTTAAGGATTTGGAATTTTTCAATAGGCCCAGCTTGATTTCTTGCAAAGTGTAGTTAAGACTCTGAATTTACAAGGGTCTTAAATTTTGGTTAAGATCATTTCTAAAAGATCTACATTTTAACTCGACTAAAGGATTGGCTCAGTGTCTAGAATTACAACCAGTAGTACTGCCGAGTATTTTGCAAAAAACCTTCAACAGGTGGGGTTTTCTTCACCACTCAAGGCTGTTTTAACAACACTCAAAGAAGCTGTTGATAACTCATTAGATGCTTGTGAAGAAAATGGAATTGCTCCAGAGCTTACCGTTTCTATTCAAAAAGTAGGAAAAGGATCTACAAAGAGCTCTGACTTAATTGAAATTATTGTTGAAGATAATGGACCTGGTCTTGAACTCAATGACTTAGCAAAAGTTTTTGGGGAGTATTTAGCTTCTTCAAAATTTGGACGTGGACAATGTTCTCGCGGGCAGCAAGGGATTGGTATTTCAGCGGCGACAACGTGGGCGCAATTGACAAATGCAGCTGGTGTACGAGTGACATCAAAGACAAAAAAAATGAGGAAAGCCATTTTGGCCGACATTGATGTGGA
The DNA here is from genome assembly GCA_020435085.1 of Bdellovibrionales bacterium. Taxonomy (GTDB): domain Bacteria; phylum Bdellovibrionota; class Bdellovibrionia; order Bdellovibrionales; family UBA1609; genus JABSOQ01. The sequence continues at coordinate 1,593 of JAGRAB010000135.1, forward strand.
TATCAAAGCCAATAAAGGAATTATTAAAAAGAAAGAGACTGTGGATTGGGATAAACCCCATGGTTTAAAAGTGGAATTTCGCATTGATGGCCGAGTGCAGCTCAATGGAGATGGTGGTTTGATTACTTACTTAGATGGGACCACTCTTGTGAATCCCCATTTGTCTTTGAATTATAAGCTTTTAGATTCTGATTGGGTTCATGTTGGTCGAGTGAGTGAGGAAGTTCCTAAAGTCCCACCACCAACATTACCACATCCCCATACAATGAAGTTAGGTGAGTTTATGACTCATGCCGGACTTTATGGAAAAATCACATTAGATAAGTTTTTGAAAAAAGGGTTTTCACGAATTTCAGAACAGACCATTAACGATATGAAAAAACATGGTCTTAAGAAAGATTATTTAAGTCGGCCATTAACGAGCATTAAAGAAACAGAATACAAAACTATTTTTCAAGCGATTCAAGAAACGGAGTTGTCAAATCCAACCACTCGATCAGTGTTGACAGTCGGCGAAGAGGGTTTGGCGAAAAGTATTCAACGTTTAGGCGAAATTGATTTTTTCAGCGTGAATACTCGAAAACCAAGAATTTGCGATCATAAACCTGTGGTTGTTGAGGTTGCTATTGCTCGTTTTCTTAATCTTGTTGATACCGAAGAGGCCGCTCAACTTTTGCGATTTGCGAATCGAGTTCCACTTCAGTTTGATAAAGCGGCATGTGCGATTACTAAAGCTGTCGAGTCGGTGAACTGGCGTTCTTATGGTTTAACTCAGCCCAAAAATAGTATGCCATTAGGCCCATATGTTTTTGCTGTCGCAGTCACGTCTCCATTTATAAAATTTAAAAATGCATCAAAAGAAACGATTGATGCCAGTGATGAGTTGGTTGAAGAAATCCGTCGTGCATTAATGCAAGCAGGTCAAAGGCTTTCACGGCATATTCGAGCAGAAGATCGAGCTGCTGACTTAGAGAGAAAAATTCAACACATTGAAAAGTTCGCACCCATTTTAGTACATGGCTTAGCTGAAATTGTCAGTGCTCCGAAAAAGCGCGAGAAAGCCGCGGAAGAGGGGCTTAAAAAGATTTTAGGTCGAGATGCTGATGATGCTGAAGACAAACTCAAAGAGGCCGAGGGGCAGCTTAAAATTTTAAAAGCAAAACAAAGAAAAAAATTAGGAATTGGGGAAGAGGCTGTAGAAGAGGATGAAGACGGTGGTGATGAAGTTTCTGAAGTCGTTGTTGCCAAAGGAACAAAGAAAAAGACAGCAACTAAAAAAGCCGCTACGAAAAAAGCAGTGAAAAAAACAACAGCCAAAGCAGCAGCAAAAAAAGTAGCAAAGACAACAGCTAAGAAGTCAGCTCGAAGTAAAAAATAAAACGGACAAGGACGAAAAATGGCAAGAAGAGAAAAAATGATTCGCATTCGAGAGTTGGATAAAAATATTCCAAAAATGTCTGTAGATATTTGCAATCAAATGCTAACTGACTTAGAAAACGCAAAACGCCCAGTGATTGAGGCCGTTAAATGTTCCTTAGATAACTCTAATTATGATCCAAAAGTGGGGTTTTTAACTCCTGGAGATAAAAAAATTCGATCTGAACTCAATGTATCTTCAGTTCAAAAAATGGCGCGTACAGTTTTTATGCTCAATATTCTTTTAAATAACATTAAATCGGGTGCGGTCAATACAAAGCGGGAGCTTTATTATATCTCTAAAGGTTTTATGAAGTCGGATCCGTTTTATAAACCCCTCGATTTTGATGACCAGCCAGAAAGTGACTCGGTGATTGATTTTATTTGCGATATGTTAGAAGTCTATCGTGAAGAAATGAATTGCTTTGCTGGAGATCGAGGGGGACAAACCTATTCACAACATCTTCTGGTCACTGAGACATTGTCTGATGGCACGAAAGCGAATGTCGATTTAAGCACATTGGGAACAACTCCATTTCAACCTAAAAATAAACCACAGCAATTTCAACTCAAGAAAAAAGGTAAAATTGATTTTTGTTTGGTGGTTGAATCAGAGGGTACAGCCAATACCTTGGTGGCCAATGGGATTACAAAAAGACATAACTGCATTGTGATTGGTGCACAAGGGGTGCCAAGTAATGGTGTGCGAGGTTGGTGTAAGACGATTGAAGATCAGCTAAAAGTTCCTATGTACTTTTATGGAGATCTCGATGCCTACACCATGCAAAATATTTATCGAACCCTGAAAGCAGGTTCTGCGGCGAGTTTAATTCGAAACTCAGATTTTTCGGCACCAGATGTGAAGTTTTTAGGAGTGCTTCCAGAAGATGTTAAAAAGTATGATCTTCACTGTTATTCGGTGGGAGAAAAAGATGCTGCAGAGGCAAGATCATTAAAGAAAGCAAGAGATGTTCTGGCAAATGATCCCTTCTTTAAAGACAAAAAAAATAAAGACTTGGCAGCTATTTTGCGTTGGTTAGTAAAAGAGAAAAAACGTTGTGAACAGCAAGCAGTTTTCTCTGTAGATCCAAAAAATCCACGTATTTTAGAAGAAATTATTGTCGATAAAATTAAAAAAGGCTCTTACGTTTAAGAGCCTTTTCGTTAGTGGCGCACATTTAACGCGCCATGACCCAAAAAAGG
>JAGRAB010000135.1:4241-5543 GCA_020435085.1 Bdellovibrionales bacterium
AGGGTTCGTCAGTAGGGTTGCCGTCAATCCAATTAAGGTCAATGGCAAGTTGCTCTTTTGTTGTGTAGTCGACAATAATCACGTTTGTAGAGAAGTGGTAATGGTCACTTCTTGCTTTTTGTGATTTTACACAAGTTAAATAATCATTTTGTGTATTATAAAAAGTCTTCAGGCCTTCTTTTTCTGTTTTCGTCAAGTCAGCACTTTCAATATAAAGAACGTTTTTAAGTAAAAAAGAAAGAGCTTTTGTGCCAGAGGTGAGTTTGCACTCGGTTTCTGTTAAGTCGTCAATTTCAGGCTCACGAATGACAAAATCAAAAAGATCACTTTCGCTTAAAACATCTTCTAAAATATTTTTAAAGTCTTTAATTCTTTGTGTGTCAGCGGCATGCGCAGATAGTGTGAGTGATGTGGACAAAAAAAGAATAGAAAATAAAATTTGTTTCATGGCCTCTCCCTCTTGAGGTGTGTGGGTATATCACACACCTGTCTAAAAGAGATACACCTTTGAAAAAAATTCATGAACTCAATACTAAAAATTCAATGGCAAACTGACGTTGATCGTGTAATAAGTTGTTTCCAGCTCAGGGCTTAATGTCGCTCCATTGACTTCATCGTAGGAAAAATTATTCATTTCAAAGTTAATGGCAACAAAGGGAAGACCTGTATAACCAACACCCAACTTTGTTCCAGAACCTTTGTATTCATTGGAGCTAGCATCTCCTTTGGCATTGAAAAAGTAAGTCCCATAGATTCTTAAGAGAATGGGGAATTCAAATCCAAGAGAAACGCCAAGGTTTTTTACATCAACATCAACTTCTGGAGTCGACTTTTGAGTTAAAGTTCCCATTTCGTATTCAGCGGCAACAAAGAACCCCAGCATGCCGTAGCCTAAACGGCCACCAATAATTGGACCACCATTATAATCATCTTTTGAAGACCCTTGTTTTGCCTCTCCAGAAACGGCATATCCAAGGAACGGCTCAACGTGAACGCCGGCAAAGGCAGAGGGAGTGAGCCCTAAGGCAAGGAGTATAAGTAAAAATTGGTTTTTTAAAGTTTTCATAAAAATCCCCTTATTTAATTAATGGACTTCTATAGGGTCCCAACTCTTAAAATTGAGGTCAACCGATTATTAACATGTTGCCTATTGCGCCCCATGACAAGGGCGAGTATCTTCTAAAGGCTTACATAGTATAGATGATCGAAAAAAGAGGAGACAGTCATGGCCCAAATCGAAACAACCCCAGAAATGGTCGAACGTGTTTATCAAAAAACTCAAAATAACCTGAAAGTGATTCG
>JAGRAB010000013.1 GCA_020435085.1 Bdellovibrionales bacterium
ATATTGCTCCAGGGGCACAAAAAGTAGACTCCAGCCAGTTAAATAATAATTTAGTTTTAAGTCGTCATGCCGAAGCCGACTCAAAACCTGAGCTTGAGGTGTATGCGGATGATGTGAAGGCCAACCATGGCTCCGCCATTGGTCGCCTTGATGAGGATCAACTTTTTTACCTCATGAGCCGTGCTGTTGATCGAAGTATGGCAACAAAAATTTTGGCAAAGGGTTTTGTGGATGAGGTGCTATTAAAGGTGAGGTCCAATTCATTGAGAACTGTAGCTCATCATTGGTTACAGCAAAAACTGCAAGATTTTCAAGAGAGCTTAGAGAATTCAAGGAGTTTTCAGTAAGATGAAAAACTTAGGTACATTAAAAAAAGATTTTCCTCAACTGAACAAAAGTGTCAGGGGAAATCCATTTGTGTACTTAGATAGTGCGGCGACAGCACTAAAGCCTCAATCTGTGATTGATCGAATAAATCATTATTATTCTTTTGAAATAGCCAACGTTCATCGAGGGGCTCATTTTTTTGCCGACCAGGGTACGGGGTTTTACGAGGCCGCTCGCGAGAAAGTGGCTCGGTTTATTGGGTCAACCTCGAGTGATGAAATTATTTTTACGAGAGGGACGACAGAAAGCATAAATCTTGTAGCATCTATTTTGGGTGATGGAACTCTTAAAGCAGGAGATGAAATACTTTTAACTGAGCTCGAGCATCATTCAAATATTGTTCCTTGGCAGCTCGTCGCCGAAAAAGTGGGTGTGAAAATTCGTGTGGCTCCGATTTTAGAGTCATGTGATATAGACCTGAATACTTTTAAAAACTTATTAAGCGCGAATACAAAAATCGTTAGCTTTCTCTCGGTATCAAATGCCTTAGGTGTTTTGAATCCTGTTAAAAAAATGATTCAAATGGCAAAAGAGGTCGGAGCTATAACCCTTGTTGATGCCGCCCAAAGTGTTACGACGATACCAACTGATGTACAAGCTTGGGGTTGTGATTTCTTAACCTTTTCGGGCCATAAAATGTTTGGTCCTACAGGCATTGGTGTACTTTATGGAAAAAATTCTCTTTTAAACTCTCTTCCTCCTTATCAAGGAGGAGGCTCTATGATTGATCAAGTGAGCTTTGAAAAGACGACGTATTTAAGAGCACCACAACGGTTTGAAGCAGGAACGCCCCATGTGGCCGGTGCCGTTGGGCTTCATGCGGCAATTGATTTTATTGAGTCTATTGGTATTCAAAATATTCGTGAAGTGGAAAAACAGTTAGTTGCTCAGACCGTCAAAGAGCTTCAAGCAATCAGTGGCGTGAAAGTTTTGGGCAATCCAAGTGAAAGAATTAACGTTGTCTCTTTTGTAATAGATGGAATTCATCATGGAGACTTAGGAGCTTTATTAGATCAACAAGGTGTTGCTGTTCGTGTCGGGCATCATTGTTGTCAACCATTAATGAAAAAACTTGGTGTTGAGGGAACTGTTCGAGCCTCATTGAGTATTTACAATACAGAAGAAGATGTCGATCGATTGATTACCGCTGTTAAAAAGGCGAAGGAGTTTTTTTAGTATGACAGAATCACCCGTACTTTCTCCAGATGATATTTTGATTCGTCCTCAGCAGACACCCAATCCAATGGCGATTAAATTTATTGTGAATCAGTCATTAAAATCAGAGGGAAAGGCAACGTTGAATAGCTCATCAGAGCTGCCAGAATCAAAGCTTGTGGAAAGTCTTTTTCAAATTCCAGGAGTGAAACAACTCCATTTCTTTCAAAATACGGTAACAGTAACTCATGATGGAGAGCTTGAGGCCGAAGATCTCGTTGAACAGGCCATGTCTGTGTTGCGTACAAGAGTGCCCATTCATAATCCCAACTTTGGGGAGCCAGAAAAACAAGCGGCAAAACCGGATCGATCAAAAATATCAGAAGAACAAAAAATAATTGAAGAAATATTAGATCGAACCATTCGTCCTGGTCTACAGGCAGATGGTGGTGATCTCGAGATTATAAAAATTAAAGGCAATGAAGTTCACATTTTATATCAAGGAGCTTGTGGAGGTTGTCCAAGTGCAATGATGGGTACTCTTGATGCCATTCAGGGCATTCTTCAGCACGAACTCCAAAATCCTGACCTCATTATCGTCCCTATATAAAAGGTGTCAGTCACTTTTTTACGTCTACACGGCATCAATTATATATGGAAGCGGGATTTTAGAATTTAGGTAGTGTTTTTAATAGTTAAAGGAGAGCTGAGGATGAATTCTATAAAAATATTTCATAATCCGAAGTGTAGTAAGAGTCGCCAAACATTAGAGTTATTAAAATTACAAGGTGTTGAACCTGTGGTTATTGAATATTTAAAAAAGCCTTTGAGTAAGGCTGAGCTTTTACAAGTATTGGATATCTTTGAGGGTGATCCTATGGAGCTTGTTCGAACCAAAGAGGATTTATTTGTAGAGTTAAACTCAAAAATTGAAACAAAAGAACAAATTGCAAATATCCTCGCAGATTATCCGCAATTAATGGAACGTCCTCTCGTTATTAAAAATAAAAAGGCTGTCTTAGGACGTCCTCCTGAAAAAATATTATCCCTGTTTAATTAGGGATTGTTGAAAATTTATCGTGCTCATCATTAAGTAAGATGGGGGTTTATTGGGCAAGCTTGGTTTTTTCGATGTCGGCTTTGGCTCGCTCTTGAAGAGCGGAAATGCTGCGATCGATAGTTTCTTGATCCAATGAGTTGAACTGATCGGTTTGAGCATATTGAGAGGCCGCGTTTTCTCCCTGAACGATGACATGAATTTGACTATTTTCATTAACGGCCTGCTCAAGAAGAATTTCGAAAATACGTTCTTCCCCGGGAAGCATTTCGCTCACAACAGCATCGGTCTCTCCAGAAATAACTTCTGAAGATGGAGGCACGCTCCATTTGATATGAACATTTTTTGTTTCTGCAGATGTTGAAATAATAGCTTGGAGTAAATATCTGTCACCAACATATTGAGGGGTATTGCCTTTGAGTTGTATTTTCACACGCAGAGGCCCAATGAGTTTTTTTGTATACTTGAGTGAAAGAGCATTGTTTGCCAATAAATGATGATCATGTTTACCAAGGCTTGCTGGGTGTCTTTGATTTGTCATAGTTTCCGTGGTGAGAAAAAATTTATTTAAAGACACAAAGGCAATAAAAGCCAATGCTAAAAAAAACATAACTTTTAGAGTCAGTGTTGATTTAAAAGTATTCATTTTAAGGATCCTTTTGGCAAAGTTTTACGCCATTGAGTTTGAGTCCATATCTCACGGGTCCGCCAGTTCCATACCAAGAAAAAATTTGAATTAAATAATTGCCTGCTGGAACAGAAGAAAGAGTGACAGAGTCAACTTCAGATACTAAGGGGTCTGACGAGTTGTTGTTAGCAATAGACCGAACAATTAAATCTTGACCGGTGACAAAGCGAGCCCCATTGCCATGAAGAGCAATTTCTAAATCTGCTTTTGTTCCAGTGCCATTTCCATCGATGAATTCCACAGATAAGGTTCCTGAAGTGGTACTGTTAAGTTTTAAATGATAAAAATCATGGTCGCGAAAATAGTCTGTTGATGGTGGAGAAGAGACGGAGTTGGATGGGGTAAGAGTGACATAATAATTAGCATCAGCACAG
>JAGRAB010000136.1 GCA_020435085.1 Bdellovibrionales bacterium
AGCAGTCATTTTCGTTTAATTTTCAATTGAATTTTAAGGAGTTGTGTTTCAAAAAACTCAAGCTCAATATTTGGGCAAATGTGAGGCTAAAAAATCGAAATAACTCGGATTTTTAAAATCAGGAAGTAAGCAATGAACAAACTGAATCGAAAAGTAGAATATGCTCTAGTGGCACTTAAATATATTAACGATAGAGCTCCCGAGCAGCTAATTACAGCAAAGGAAGTTGTGAGTGCGACAGGTGTTCCGTTTGATGCAACAGCACGAGTGATGCAAATCATGGGGCAAAAGGGACTTCTTAAATCAGAGCAAGGTGCTTATGGTGGTTATAAATTAGTCAAAGATCTTTCAACGGTTTCGTTTCATGAATTGCTAGTGATGATTTTAGGCCCACTAGGGTTGGCGAAGTGCCTTCATGGGGAAGAAAATTGTGACATGATTCAAACATGTAACATTCAAAACCCGATCGTATTACTTAACGAAAAGTTGATTGATTTTTATAAAGGGCTTTCACTGTTTGAGCTGTTGAATCAACGCCCCCAAAAAAGAGCTTCTTTTTTTGAGACATCAACAAATAGTGACGCCTTAGAAGTAAAGAGATAATATGGGAAAAGATGCGGTCTCTCAAATAAACAAAGAATATAAATACGGTTTTGTCACTGAAATCGACATGGATCGCATTGAAAAGGGTCTCACTGAAGATGTTATTCGACTCATTTCTCAAAAAAAAGAAGAGCCTGCGTGGCTTTTAGAATGGCGTTTGAAAGCCTATCAACAATGGCTGAAAATGAAAGAGCCAAGATGGGCTCATGTGGATTATCCTGCAATTGATTTTCAAGATATCTACTATTATTCAGCACCAAAACAGGTGAAGGAAAAACCACAATCATTAGATGAGTTGGATCCAGAATTATTAGCAACATTTGAGCGATTGGGAATTCCACTCAGCGAGCAAAAACGTATTTCAGGAGTGGCTGTTGATGCTGTTTTCGATAGTGTCTCACTGGGAACGACTCATAAAGAAACTTTAGAAAAAGCAGGTGTTATTTTTTGCTCAATTTCAGAGGCCGTAAAAACACATCCAGAAATTGTTAAAAAATATTTAGGCTCAGTTGTTCCACCGGCAGATAATTTTTATGCGGCTTTAAATGCAGCTGTTTTTACGGATGGATCATTTTGTTATATCCCTAAAGGTGTCACTTGCCCCATGGATTTAAGTACATATTTTCGAATTAATGCAGAAGAAACGGGTCAATTTGAAAGGACGCTGATCGTTGCGGAAGAAGGAAGTTATGTAAATTATCTTGAGGGGTGTACGGCTCCACAAAGAGACAGCAATCAACTTCATGCCGCTGTCGTTGAGCTCGTGGCATTAGATCATGCAGAAATTAAATATTCGACTGTGCAAAATTGGTATACAGGTGACAAGCAAGGTAAGGGTGGAATTTATAATTTTGTGACTAAGCGTGGAAAATGTGTTGGGAAAAATTCAAAAATTTCATGGACCCAAGTCGAAGCTGGATCGGCAATTACTTGGAAGTATCCAAGCTGTATTCTGCAGGGAGATAACTCCGTTGGAGCTTTTTACTCAGTGGCATTAACACACGATAAAATGCAGGCGGACACGGGTACGAAAATGATTCATATCGGGAAGAATACAAAAAGCACAATTATTTCCAAAGGAATTTCTGCAGATGAATCAGTAAACTCTTATCGAGGACAAGTTAAAATTCTTCCCTCGGCAGAGGGCGCGAGGAATTTTTCACAATGTGATTCTATGCTTGTAGGTGATAAGTCAGGTGCAAATACATTTCCTTATATAGAAGTTAAAAATGACTCTGCCACACTAGAGCACGAGGCTTCAACGTCAAGAATTAGTGAGGACCAAATGTTTTACTTGCAATCACGAGGTCTTTCTTCTGAAGAAGCGGTATCATTGTTGGTAAATGGCTTTTGCAAAGAAGTATTTAAGCAGTTGCCGTTGGAGTTTTCGGTAGAGGCAGTAAACCTTATTGAGATGAAATTAGAAAATAGTATTGGATAAGTAGATGCCTGCGGGAGGCTATTAGAGTGCTTGAGATTAAAAACTTACATGCAACAGTGAATGAAAAAGAAGTTCTTAGAGGACTAAGCTTGACAGTGAACCCAGGTGAGGTACATGCGATTATGGGCCCCAATGGCTCAGGCAAAAGTACACTGTCAAAAATTTTGGCAGGACACCCAGGGTATGATGTTACTGCCGGAGAAGTTTTATACGACATCAATTTTTCAAAGAAAAACCTCTTAGAACTTGAACCAGATGAAAGAGCCAAAGAAGGTGTTTTTTTAGCGTTTCAATATCCAATAGAAGTACCTGGGGTGACAAACCTTACCTTCTTAAGGGCCTCATTTAATTCGATATGTAAACACCAAGGTGTTTCTGAAATGAGTGAAACGGACTTTGAAAAGTTTGCGGTAAGCAAGTGTAAGGTTGTTGATATGAACCCCGATTACCTCTACAGAGCCGTCAATGCTGGATTTTCTGGTGGTGAAAAAAAGCGAAATGAAATTGTTCAGATGGCTATTTTAAATCCACGTTTGGCGGTTTTAGATGAAACAGATTCCGGGTTAGATATAGACTCTTTAAAAATTGTAGCAAATGGTGTGAATAAGCTCAGATCCAAAGAAAATGCTATTATCTTAATTACCCATTATCAAAGATTATTAGACTATATTGTACCAGATTTTGTTCATGTTTTACAAAACGGAAAAATTATCAAGTCAGGAGATAAGTCACTTGCAAAAACATTGGAATCTCAAGGCTATGAGTGGCTATCAGAAGGAAGAGTTTAGTTTTTATGTCAATGAGTGCTGATTACTTTTTAAATAAATATGAAGACCTTAAATCAACATGGGAGAAAAGATCGTCATCTATTTTAGCTTTGCAAGATAAAGCCATGGAGAAATACTCTGCTCTTGGGCTTCCAACGCTTAAGAGTGAACACTGGAAATACACTCCAATTGCTCAACGATTGTTGCCAAGCTACGAAACGCCGAAATTTGTAAACGTAGCAATTAAAAAATATAAAAATCAAATAACCCTCATCAATGGTGTTTTTGATAAAGAGAATACGAGTGTTTTTGACCAAGGAGTGCAAGTGTTCTCGCTCACACAAGAAACTCTTTCACCTGAGCAAGCTGAAAAAATATTCTTTCGATTAAATTGTTTTGAAGATGGATTTGAAGCGGCTGGTCTTGGTTTGGCCTCAGATTTAATTTATATCAATGCCACAAATAAAAATACACTTGAAAGCCCATTAGTTATTCAACAAAATTACTTAGCTCAGAAATCATCGAGTATGAGCCACTCTAATATTTATATAGAGGTTGAGGCAGGGGCCAGTATTCTTATTATATTGGAAGATGAGTATATCCGTGCTCAAGAGTTTGTATCGAATCATCAATTGTATTTGAATTTAGGTGAGAATGCACATGTCCAACTTGTCCAACTTGTTTCTGGTTCAGAAAATTATCAATATATTGGTCGCATTTACGCACAACAAGCAAAAAATAGCTCATTTCACGCAACAGTTTTTACGGCCGGCGGAAAAACGCTCCGTTGCTCGACAACGGTAGAGCAGCGTGGTGAGGCTGCAGAAACTGAGGTGAATGGATTATATCTTGTTGAAGGAGGTGAACATGTCGATCATCGTATACAAGTTCGCCACCTTGTGCCTCAGGGGCAAAGTCGACAATTATTTAAAGGCGTTTTAAAAGACTCCTCAAGAGCGGTATGTAATGGAAAAATCTATATTGCTCCAGGGGCACAAAAAGTGGACTCTAGCCAGTTAAATAATAATTTAGTTTTAAGTCGTCATGCCGAAGCCGACTCAAAACCTGAACTCGAGGTGTATGCAGATGATGTGAAGGCCAACCATGGCTCGGCCATTGGTCGTCTTGATGAAGATCAGCTTTTTTACCTCATGAGCCGTGCTGTTGATCGAAGTATGGCAACAAAAATTTTAGCAAAGGGTTTTGTGGATGAGGTGCTATTAAAGGTAAGGTCCAATTCATTAAGAACTGTAGCTCATCATTGGTTGCAGCAAAAACTGCAAGATTTTCAAGAGAGTTTAGAGAGATCAAGGAGTTTTCAGTAAGATGAAAAACCTGGGTGCATCAAAAAAAGTTTTTCCTCAGCTGAACGAAAGTGTCAGGGGAAATCCATTTGT
>JAGRAB010000137.1 GCA_020435085.1 Bdellovibrionales bacterium
AACCTAAAGATAAATCCACTGCCGGAAACTTTTCAAAAGCCCTTCAAAAATTCAGAAAAGAAGACCCGACATTCCGGGTTCATCGCGATGAAGAATCAAATGAAACGATCATCTCAGGAATGGGTGAGTTACATTTAGAGGTTTACATTGAGCGGATGAAGCGAGAGTTTGGTTGCGAAGTCATTGCAGGTCAACCTCAAGTGGCTTACCGTGAAACTATTGGGGCTCCAGCTGCTTATGATTACACTCATAAAAAGCAAACTGGTGGTGCTGGTCAATTTGCGAAAGTGATCGGAACCATTGAACCTCTTGGTGCTGATAATCCAGACAAAACTTACGAGTTCAAAAACAACGTTGTCGGAGGACGTATTCCAAAAGAATATATTCCTGCTGTAGATAAAGGCTTCCAAGAACAACTTCAAAAAGGAGCTTTGATTGGCTTCCCAATTGTTGGTGTTCGCTGTAATTTAGATGACGGTGCTTATCATGATGTCGACTCATCTGAAATGGCATTCCGTATTTGTGCTATGGCCGCTTTCCGAGAGGCTTATGCAAAAGCTCAACCAACAGCACTTGAGCCTTTAATGAAATTAGAAGTGTCTGCTCCTGAAGAATTCCAAGGAAACGTGATGGGTCAAATCAACCAACGCCGTGGAATTATCTTGGGATCAACAGCTAATGAAGGCTTTAGCACTGTTGAAGCTGAAGTTCCTCTCAGCGAAATGTTTGGTTACTCCAATGACCTTCGGTCAAACACTCAAGGTAAAGGTGAGTTTACAATGGAGTTCTCGCGTTACGCTGCTGTTCCTCGAAATATTCAAGAGGAATTAGTTAAAAAGTATCAGGAAAAGAAAGCTGCTGAGCAAAAGTAATGATCCTTTCTGACGCTACATTAAAAACACTGATCGATAGCGGCGAACTCATTGTTGAGCCGCTGGTTGAAGACTCTATTCAACCAGCCTCTATTGATTGCCGCCTCGATAGTAATTTTCTTGTAGTGGAAGATCGCAATATGGCGATCATTGATTTAAATTCTGAAATTCTCTATCGAGAGATTGAAGACGAGTTTATTATAATTCCACCAAACTCATTTCTTTTAGCCACTACAATGGAACGAGTGAAGCTTCCTAACGACTTAACAGCATTTGTTGAAGGACGAAGCTCTATTGGACGAATGGGTTTATTTATTCAAAATGCTGTGTGGGTTGATCCTGGCTTTGAAGGGCAGATCACATTGGAACTCTATAACGCTAATTCCCTCCCCATCCGGCTTCAAGCCGGTCGACGGATTTGCCAACTTGTCTTTTGTAAAATGGACCAAGAGGCTCTTGAGCCTTACCGCGGAAAATACCAAGGGCAACAAAAAACTACAGGCTCTCGCGTCTTTAAAGACAGCGAAAATATTAAGGACTCATGACACATCTGCTATTCTATCTTATCTTAGCTGTTGTTGTTTCATTTTTTTGTTCTCTCCTCGAAGCTGTTCTTTTATCCGTCACACCCTCTTTTATTGGCGTTGCAGAAAAGAATGGGAAAAAATATGGTGTCATTTTAAAAGAGTTAAAAAGCCAAATTGATAGGCCATTAGCCGCTATTTTAACTTTAAATACAGTGGCCAATACAATTGGAGCAGCTGGTGTGGGTGCTCAAGTTCAAAATATCTACGGCAATGCTTATGTAGCCATCTCTTCAGGCCTGCTGACAATGGTCATTTTAATTTTTTCAGAGATTATTCCAAAGACTATTGGAGCTTCTAAATGGAAAACCCTAGCTCCTATTTGCGCCTACCCTTTAAGAGCAATGGTTTTATCACTTTATCCATTTGTTCTTTTATCAGAATTTTTATACTCACTTCTTGGCGGAAATCGAGAAAACACTGTTACACGAGAGGAAATGATTGTCACTGCTGAGATGGGAGCCGTTGATGGGACTCTTCGCCAAAAAGAAAGCCTAGTCATTAAAAACTTGCTTATGCTTGACGCTATAAAAGTAGCAGATATTATGACTCCTCGCTCAGTTATTCATGCCTTTGAATCAGATAAAACAGTTCAACAAATTATGACAGAAAATCGACCTATTCGATTTTCACGAATCCCTGTTTACGATGAAGACTTAGACCATATCAAAGGAATGGTTCATCGCTATAAAATTCTTGAAGCTTCTTCACATGATTTAGATAACTTGAAAATCAATGAACTCATGACACCCATTCACTCTGTTCCAGAAAATATTTCCGTGGCAGCCGCTCTTGATCAGTTTATTAAACGAAAAGAACATATTTTTGTGGTCGTTGACGACTATGGCAGTACATCAGGGCTTGTTTCTCTAGAGGATGCTGTAGAGACCTTACTTGGAGTTGAGATTGTTGATGAATTTGA
>JAGRAB010000138.1 GCA_020435085.1 Bdellovibrionales bacterium
TGACCCTCCATTCACTCAATCGTTGGCACATAACTCTATGGAAGCGATTGCAAATTTAGTCACTCCTAAGACTGTGACAAAGGTTGTTATTGAATCGAGCGGGCAAGAAAGAATAGATGAACAATATTCTCATTTAAATTTATTGGACCGAAAGATTTTTGGTGATAAAACTTTATCCATATTTTCAACGGAATCTTAACGGAGATTTTATGGGTCAATTAAAAAGAAAAGCCATATACCCAGGAAGTTTTGATCCCATAACAAATGGACATGTTGATATTATCGAAAGATTGGTTGGGTTATATGATGAGCTTACAGTATTAATTGCTAATTCGTCAGATAAAACATATTTATTTTCTGCTGAAGAACGTATGCATTTAGCCAAAGAATCATTAAAGAGTTTACCAACAGTATCCGTCGCCATGCATGACGGTCTGACTGTTGAGTATGCGAAGTCTATACAAGCCCCAGTTATTATTCGTGGGTTAAGGGCTGTTGCCGACTTTGAGTATGAAATGGCAATGGCAAATATGAATAAGCATTTAAATAATAAAATTGAAACCTTAATTGTTTTTGCAGATCCTAAGTTTGGTTATGTCTCATCTCGTTTAATCAAAGGTGTTGCGAAGTATACGTCACAACTAGAAGGGTTAGTCCCTCTCGTGGTTTTAGAGGCAATTCGCAAAAAATTTGGGCAATAGAGAGGAAGTTTTATGTTATCTCAACGGGTGAAAAATTTGAAAGCCTCACCAACATTAGCTTTGGCGGCAAAGGCCAAAGAGCTTAAAGCTGCTGGGAAAGATGTGATTTCTTTATCTGTTGGTGAGCCAGATTGGGATACATTTGAAAGTATTAAAGCAGCTGGAATTAAAGCCATACAAGAGGGGCAAACAAAATACACACCAGCAAGTGGTACTCCGGAATTACGAAAAGCAATTGCAATTCAGACAGAAAAAGAAGTGGGGATAAAATACTCAGAGAGTGAAGTGACTGTGTCTACAGGCGGCAAATTTGTCATTTTTAGCGCGTTACAAAGTACAATTGATCCTGGCGATGAGGTTTTAATTCCTGCACCTTATTGGGTTTCTTATCCTGATATGGTTGAACTTGCGGGAGGAGTTCCTAAAATTGTGCAAACGTCGCCTGAAAACCGATTTAAAATGACAACCAAAGAGTTAGAGTCGTGTTTATCTTCAAAAACAAAAATGCTCATTATAAATTCACCAAGTAATCCAACGGGGGAAATATATTCTCTTGCGGAATTGAAATCCATTGTAGAAGTTTTAAAAAAATACCCGCGAGTGATTGTCATGTCTGATGATATTTACAATCGTCTTGTTTTTACAAGTGAGGGGATTGCTCCTCACCTATTACATGTAGAGCCCAGTTTTAAAAGCCGAACATTAATTATTAACGGTGTTTCTAAAACCTATTCTATGACAGGGTGGAGGCTTGGTTGGGCCCTTGGACCATCTGAGGTCATTAGCGCAATGAACAGATATCAAAGCCAAAGCGCGAGTTGTGCAAGTTCAATCACCCAGGCCGCAGCTTTTCAAGCCCTTACTGGGTCACAAGAAGAATTGAGTGTAGCACTTAAAAAATTAAAAGTACGCAGAGATTTTGTTTTTACAGAACTCCAAAAAGTGTCTGGCTTTCAAGTGACTGAGCCACAGGGGGCTTTTTATATTTGGCCAAATATTTCAAGTTTTTTTGGCAAAAGTTTTAACGGATTAAAAATAAATGGATCTAAGGACTTTGCGAATGCACTTCTGGAAGATCAAATGGTTGTTACTGTTCCTGGAGTTGAGTTTGGACAAGATATTTGTTTACGTTTGAGCTATGCCCTAGAGGAAAGTCGGATGCAAGAAGCCATTGAGAGAATCCAGCGTTTTACTGAAAAGGTACACGGTTAAATTTTTGAAACGGCTCCACTTAAATGAATACACGCCCTAATCATTTGTCTTGATCGAGCCGTACTACTTTTGACTGCAACGCAGTCAAAAGTCCACAACGAGCATGAGAGCTTCTTGAAAAGATTTAACTTATCGAGGCGTGAGGA
>JAGRAB010000139.1 GCA_020435085.1 Bdellovibrionales bacterium
GCGTCTTTCTAAATAATTTTTTATGGCGTTTGCCGAAACTTGGATATTGGGTGACTTCACATAAGGAGGTGAGAAATCATCAGAGAGAGCAACCAGATGTTGTGAGGCTTCAATGGAATTGACTTGTGAGCCTGGTAGCAAGTCTCCAGGTGCCCCAAATATTTTTTTTGAAATTTCAGTAAACCCATTTGTCCCAATGGCTCTTACTAATTCAATCATATCAAGATAGCTTTGAATGGTTTTAGCTGTAAAGGTCTCAATAGGGTCTTCTGGTGTGAAGGACTCTTTCAACGTCTTTAAAGCTTTGTGTTGCTCATCATAATTGATTTTTTGGTATTCAATTTGTGGAAGTTTCAAGCGGCCCTTTTTAAAACTTTCCAAAAATTCTTTTTCGATTTGCGTGGGCCACGAAATATGACCAAGCAGTTTGATCCCTGAGCTGAGCTTGAAGGCTTGTTCATTGATTTCTGTAATTTTCTTGATGTCTCTCAATGCTAGCTCACTTTTTACCTTTTAAACGAAAGAACTCGGCACAATCAAAAGTGAAGTTGGCCGTACCATTTCTCTTTTTATTCTTATCGACAAATACCGCGCCAAAGTAGAGAACCTTGTTGCCAGTTTCACTGTTCAAGCTCGTCTCAAAAAGAGCCAGTTGGTCCCAATATTGCTCTGTCATTCCCCCAATGGAACGAAAACATATATATTCAACTTTAAATGTATTTTTGTTTTTGAGCCTGACAATTCTTGGCTTTAAAGCCCATTCTACGCCCTCGCAAACCTGTTTTCAGCTTCTAGAAAACCTCAAGATTGAGGCTTTCACAGGCTTTTCATTTGAAGACGAACCTAATCGTACATATCTTGGTGTTGGAGAATTTGGAGGCAATGTCTATCGAGTCCGAAACCCTAAAGATGGTAGTTATTACGTTGTTAAACAGTTTCATAATGAAGAGTACTATAAAAATGACCAACTTGCCTTTGAGGTCCTCAAGGAAATTTTCAAAAGGTATCCTCACCCCTACTTCACTATGATCGACGTCCTCAAAAAAACAAAAGCAAAGCAGGAAATGATTTTGACCTGGATTCCTGGTCAAACATTGGATGATGTTATTGATGAAAAAGTCGGGGAAGAGCACGATGATGAAGCTCAACTTCTTATGGATTTATTAGAAGACTATATTAGTTATATTCAACACGGTTTCAGAGATTTAAAAAAGTCTCAGTGGCGAGGACTAAGGTTTATTAATATCACTCGAAAAAAAAATTTACTTGTTGCAAAAATGTCTCTACGCGGAATTGCAGGGCAACGAAAATACTTTACCATAGCTATTGTCCCACAAAACATTGTGATCCAAGATAACCCTCGCCGGCTTGTCCTGATTGATCCTGCCTAAAACTCAATTGTGATAATTATTAAATATCAGAATCGTCGTCGCGATCGCACTCTTCTTCATCCGTATTGCAATAAAGTGGCGCGTATTCTGAGCTTTTAATGCCATATTTTTCTTTGCACTTAGCAATGCAGGCTTTTAAAGCATACCCAGGCTCTTCGAACTCCACGCAGTCATCCACACAGGCTTGAAAGGCTTCGGCTTTTCGCACATCTTCATGATTTCCATGGGCCAAAACATTAAAAGAGAAAAGTGTTCCAAAAACCATCATTACTAAAAACTGTTTCATAAATCCCCCATAGACAAATCTCTATTAAAAACCGCTCTTACCGTGTTTTTCCTGTGAAGTCAGATACTTATTTATTGACGATCTCAGGAAAGTTCAAACGGTCCGAAATACTCTAATTATTTCAATATCTTAAAAACTCATCTCGATTTCATATGTAAATTTTCTCAAAAGATAAACTCAGACTTGGACAAAAATAAGCCCACTTTTCTTTTTTTTACCCAGCTCTTCCCTCTATCTCAAACCTTCTCACCAAAGACCGGCATTAAAATTGCTCACTCAACCCTTATAGGAAGGGCCTTTTATGAAAAAATATTTTTATCCCATTCTTATAATATTCTCTTACTTTACCATTGTTCTTTTAAATCTTCAGAGTCAAAGAGCTCTCGCCTATGATCCGTGCGAACTTCAATATTCAAAAAATGCTCTTGCTCAAAACCTTTGCTTCGAAATTCCGAGAGCAATAAATAGTCCCTATCCTGAAGAAAGTAGTTTTATTTTAAAAGGTGTTCTTCTCACACGAGACCTAAGTACAAAAGATGAAAAAGATACTATCATCTTGATTCCTGGAGGCCCCGGCTCTGATGGTCAGGCCATTCAGTTGAGTTTTAATGAAACAGACCTCCTCAATGCACTTTGGTATCACAATAATTTAAATGTGGTCTTTTACGATCCTCGAGGCACTGGAAAATCTCAACTCATGAAAACGGCTGAGTTTTATCCGCCTGAAGTTTTTAGTACATATAAACAAACCGTTGATCTACTGTACCTCGCAAACGCAGTGTCTCCCCAAAAACCCGTGATCTTACTTGCTCACAGTGCCGGTGGTGATATTGCAGCAAAGTTTGCCGCTCAATACCCTGACAGAGTTAAAGGCCTTATTTTATATTCAGCCTCCATCGATACGCGTGAAGTCGGAGAATCTAACTTACGCTTGTACTCAGATAATTTTATCTACTGGCAAAATGTCTTAAAAACTCAATGCTCCAGAGAACAGGCACGAAAATTTGAAGATCAAAGAATTGAAATTGAAACTTTCCTAAAAAATGCTTTAAAACTCGTTCGAATAAAAAACATCCGTCCAGATGCCCTTGCTGAAAATTTTTATCCCAAAGATTTTCGAGTTGAACTTATTCGTGCCTCTGAAAATGACCCTGACTGCTCCAAACGTATTCCGGAAACATTAAACGCCTGGAAAGAGCGGATCAATGCACTCTCAACTGAAATCCATCAACAGGTTGAGGCCGCCGCAGAATTACGATTTAACCATAGAAGCATGCCACCACAAATCATTACTCGAGGAACTTGGATTAAAACAGCTCTTATTTGCTCCGAAGGAATTACAAAATCTGAATTGGAATCAAACATGTGGCTTGATGGCCTTAAAATTTCTGAGGATATATGCCAGGGGGTCAAAGCACTATATGACACGCCTCCAAGCCGTAGTTGGCTGAAAGAAATCAAAAGCCCCACTCTGCTTTTAGGAGGAACTGAAGATCCACTTCAAATTCCATCAGCCGTAAAAAGAAATGCTAAAGCTATTTCTGGATCCCAAGTTTATTTGTTTGAGGGTGGCGGTCATGAAAGCCACCTCTCTCACTCCTGGGAATTTTATTCTACTATTACAGAATTTTTGAATTCAATATAAGGAGTAGGTTCCTAAACAACCTGTAAATATTAGAACTATCATCGCTGTCAAAATATACCATCTGTACCGTCTCTTCTATTCAAGAACAAATCTCCACCTTGTTGGGTCTTGAGGATCCTGTATTTTCAAAAAGAAATACCCTGTTTGATTCCAAGCTTTTATTTTATTAACTCTATTATCAAGTACAAAATCTCCAGCTTGTGTTAATAAAACTAATACTGCATGGGATCTTTTTTGCCTATCAAGGACAGTTGTAATAAGAAGATTTTCTGGTAAAAACCCATACCGAATCAACGTCATTTTTTTTAATAACGCAAAATCTTCACAATCCCCTCCTCTTTGAGTTGGAAGAGCCCAGTACTCCTTAACACGGTACTGAATTGAGTCCTCAACTTGATGATACTTTCTATTAATTTCATTATTTAATCGCTGAGCAACTTTAAAGTCATTGTTTCCATTTAGTTTACCGCTAAAATCACAAGCCCATTGATATCTGTCACATAAATCAATAGCACCTGGAGGAGGAGGAGCAATTTCTTGCCTAAGAGGAATAAAATTATTTTTTGCAAAAGCAGGATACGCTATCTGAAGTATTAGAAAATTAAATAGTCCAAAATAGAAAGATAAAATTTTTAAAGACATAAATACTTCTCCTTCCAACTAAAATTTATTCTTGTAAAATTTAAAATTAGGGGCTGTTGAAAGCCAATAATTTCTTATCATGTATATGACAAAATCTGAAAGCCACTTGAATAATTTAATATTAGATTTAGAATTTTTTA
This sequence comes from Bdellovibrionales bacterium, assembly GCA_020435085.1. Classification (GTDB taxonomy): domain Bacteria; phylum Bdellovibrionota; class Bdellovibrionia; order Bdellovibrionales; family UBA1609; genus JABSOQ01. Next base: position 4,105 of record JAGRAB010000139.1, read on the forward strand.
AATTTCCTACAAGACTGAAAGCCACTTTTAGTAAGATTTATAAACTGCAAGAATAACAATAGTATGGCTATTCTCGAGATCTCTGACCGCATTTACCGACGAAGATAATTATAAAACGTCACAAGCCCTAAAAAACCAGCGAAGATATACCCTAGTGTGCTGATTACGGGAAGACCGAGAAAATAAGGCATATCGGCCTTGGCCATAATCACAATTGATGAGCTGAGGAGAAGAGCTCCAATAACAAGCCCTAAAAAAATAATATCTGAAGATGTTTCCATAGATCTTCGGTGATGCTCGATTTCTTGAATACTGATTTGCATGGAATAATCAGGACTATTCATCTTTCGAGCAAATTGGCGCACCTGTCGTGGCAAAAAGCGAATCAATGACGAAATATCTGAAAACGCATAACCTAATTCTTTGACTACTTTTTTCGGTTGATACCTTTCTGCAATCAACTCATCGGCAAACTCAAGAGCAGCTGTGAGAAAATCAAAATCATCAGCGACAAGACGCCCCATTCCTTCAACTGTCACAATGGATTTGAAAAACATAATCAGTTCTGACGGCAGTACTAAGCCTTGTGAGTACGCGATCCCTGTGGACTCCATTAAGAGCTTGCCTAAATTGACATTTTGAGAGGTAAGCCCATGGTATGGGGCAATGAGGTCTCTTAACTCTCTGGCAAATCGATCCACATTGACTGTATCCGTGTACGGAGCCAAGTCTACATAAAGATATGCAAGACGATCATAGTCTTCGTTGGACAAAGCTAAAAGCATGTTTGCAATGGCTGATTGAGTTTTATCATTGAGTCGTCCAACAACACCAAAGTCAATTAAGCCAATTTTATTATTGGGATAAACAAAAATATTTCCGGCGTGGAGATCTCCATGAAAAAGTCCATGAATAAAAACCATACGTAAATAAGTCCGCAGACCTTTTTTAAGAATCTCTTCAGGAAGAACTCCCTCTTGTTCAAGGGCTTGTTTTTGACTGAGAGGAATGCCCTCCAGCATTTCCATCACTAAAACACGACGACCACTAAGCTCAGTGTAAACTTCCGGAATAACTACATCGACATCAAACTGAAAGTTTTCTTGAAATTTTCTGATATTATTGGCTTCAACTATAAAATTTGTTTCAAGTGCCAATGATTTAAAAAATTCATCAACAATGGCCGTTGGATTAAAAAGCTTTGCCTCAGGAACATAGCGATTGAGGAGATCTGCTAATGTATAAAGAACATTGAGATCTTCGTCGATGATCTTTTCAATTCCAGGCCTTTGAACTTTTACAACAACCTTTTCCCCGGAATGCAACCTTGCACTGTGAACTTGTGCAATACTTGCGGCTGCCAAAGGTTCCTCATTGAATTCAAAAAATACATCTTCAAGATTTTTTCCAAAATGTTCAATAAGAACTTGTTTCACTTCTGAAAGGGGTAATGTGGGAGCCTGATCATGAAGTTTTTTAAATTCAGCAATAAAATCACCCGGCACTAAATCTGGCCGCGTTGCTAATAGTTGCCCAAGTTTAATAAAAGTGGGGCCTAATTTTTCAAAGGCCATTCGCATGCGCTCTGGCGCGGAATAGCCCTCGAGTTCGGCATTGGAGAATTTTTCAATAAAGAATTTACCGAGTTTTGCCTTTTCTGCGAGATCTTGAAACCCGTGCTTTGCGAATACCCCGACGATTGTTTTCAGGCGAGCTGCGTTTTTTAAAGGGCTTGTTCGTCGTCGATGTCGCATTTTGCTTTTTTACTCCCCCACTAGCTAGAACAAAATCAATGCGTCCATCATCGATATTTGCCTCAGCGACAATGATTTTTACAGGATCACCCACCGTATATTCGAGACCTGTTCGCCCTGAGAATAACCGCATATTGGCCTCATCATATTCGAGACCAACTCCGAGTTCCTCGAGGCGTATTAAACCATCAATATCAAACTGTCGCAATATTGCAAAAGCTCCAAACTTCGTAATTGAGCTAATGATGGCTTCAAATTCTTGCCCCAAAAACTTCCGCATAAACCGTGCCTTTTTAATAGCAACAATTTGACGCTCTGCCTTTACAGACCGCTGTTCACAAGCACTTAAGAGCGTTCCCGCCGAAGAGAGCTCGTCTTCCGACATCAATCGATAACCTTTTCCTAAATTAAGCGAAGCCTTCAAAAGACGATGCACAATAAGGTCAGGATAACGGCGAATCGGCGAAGTAAAGTGAGTATAATCAGGAAAACCTAAGCCAAAGTGGCCAATATTATTAGAGTCGTACTTGGCTTGTGACATCGACCTTAAAACTAAGACATTAATAATATGTTCTTTCGCGTGGCCTTGAAATTCTTGAAGGGCTCGAGTGATTTTTTTTTGTAAGCTTCCACCACCAATATTTTTCTGAGCCCCCAACGTTCTTAAAAAAGCGTTGAGGTTTTCGAGGGACTCTTCATTAGGAACATCATGAATGCGGTAAATGGCAGGGATCTCTTTTTTTGTAAAATGCTCAGCTACCGCCACATTGGCCATTAACATCATTTCTTCAATCAATTTATGACTAAATAAACGTTCTGACTGCATGATATCTACTGGCTCACCTGTCTCATCAAGCTCAATTTCAGTCTCAGGAATCTCTAGATTTAAAGCTCCATTTTTAAATCTTTTGACCATTAAAATTTTTGCTAAATCTGCGGCCCGCAAAATGACGTCTTTTACATGCGCAAACTCATTTAATTCCTCACCTTCATTATCAATGACCTCTTGGGCTTGTCCGTAAGTCACTCGTGCATGACTACAAATCACTGCCTCATAAAACTCGACATCTTGAAGCTCTCCTTGAAAATCCAGCTTCATATCAGCAACCACTGCGAGACGATCCTCATTGGGCTTCAATGAACATAAAGTATTGGATAATTTTTCAGGAAGCATGGGGGAAACAAAGTTAGGAAAATACGTACTTGTTCCCTTTTCATAGGCGTCGTCGTCAAGAGAAGTTCCAGGTTTTACGTAGTGGCTTACATCTGCAATAGCTACAATAAGATGAAAGCCCTCGTGATTTTGTTCCACAAAAATAGCATCATCAAAGTCTTTTGCAGTTTTTCCATCAATAGTAATGAGTGGTGTTTTTGTTAAATCCCTTCGACCTTGCTTGTCTTTCTCTTCAACAAACTCACTCCAACCAGAAACCTCTTTTAAAGTTTTCGCCGAAAACTCATAAGGAATTCCTGAAGACGCCAGGACGCGAAGAGAGTCATTGAGAGGGTTATCGATATCTTCAATAACAGCAACGACATCTCCAACAAACCCTTCAGCATCTCCTGGATAACTTTTAATTTGGACAGACACCCAGTCCCCATCTTTGACGGCATGGTTATTGGTGTTAGTGACTCGCATGTCTGAGCCCCAGGCAAAGCTCTTATCAAATAAGACACCTTGGCCATTTTTCAACTGAGTGTAATGACCTGTACAGGTAGTAATCGTTCGTTTAAGAACTTTTGTGACATCCCCTCGAAAACGATGACCACCCGGCTCTGGAAAGACTTCCACTTCGACGCGGTCATTGGACATCACGTCCATCATCGATTTTTTAGGAATGTAAACATCTGGCTCATCAAGATTATCAGGGATAAAAAAGCCAAAGCCGTCAGGGTGTCGTTTGATATAACCAGAGAGAGTTTTAAGAGCACGTCCTGGTTTTTGCTTAAAGTATTTGGACATGCTCTTTAATGTACCTTATTCCATATGGAAAATGTAACCAACAAATCCCTGAATGCCTGAAAGGCTCACTTTTAAGTCATGATTATCATACTCAACTTCACCAGATGCTTGGCTGATAGAATCGGAAGCCCATGTTCCAGAAGAGCTATCTGAAGTCACTCGATCTACAGTAAGGAAACGATAATTTCCCTCAACCATGACACAGTGTGCTTTCATAAAACAAAATTCTGCACCCAATCCGCCCATATACCCAAGTCCTCCACCTGAGAACTCTACTTTTGCGGTATCTTCTTGAATCACACCACTGGCAACGCCGTAACCTATACCCAATTGAGAGTAAAATTTAATCGAATCACTTTCTAGCATATGAAACTTCGCCACTGGAAAAATTGTATAACCAGAAACACCGTATTCATATTTTCCTCCCGCCCCATCTTTACCATCTTCATTTTGGTAAAAATATGTCGGCCGAAGTTGAATGGCGAGCATTGAACCTTTGTAACGATATTGGAAAATACCAGCGGCTTCCCAGGCGTTTCCAAGTTGTCCGGCTGAAATGGCAGATCTTTGGTTGGCGCGCGATTGGAGCTCATTGATATCTCCCTGATCCGTGGCGGTAATCCCTGCGGCAAAACCTAAAGAAAAGCTCCCTTCGAAAATCTGCGCAGATGCGTGCTGAGCAAGGACGAACCCTAATAAAAGTAATAAAAAATGGCTCACCATTTTCATGGTACCCTCCTTAAATAGTGTGTATGATTCTTAATTATTATGCCATTTCAGGAACTTATTGGAAATACTCACGTAAAGAGTCTCACTTTTGGTCCAGGTAAATGAGTACGCGCCCTAGATCTTTCTTTTTAAGTAGCCTCAAAAAAATAGTTCAACATCATGAAAGAAATATTTACAGTCTACTTCCAATCTACCAAATTTAATCTTAAATTACCTCGAACTCCGTCGATAAGCGAGCCTGGCACTTTAGCCTGTTCAAAATAATTCTCCCACTTAGAAACAACTTCTGTAGTTCTTTCTATAATTCCTTTTACCTTTCTTTCTGATAAGTCAGCTTTTTTCCCCAGCTCTATAAAATCATCTGATTCAAAATCATCTCTTTTCCCATTGATTTGCATTTGATGTTTATTTGTCCACAGCCCTTTTGGATTAAAACTATAAATAACATCAAACGCAGGCGAAAGAGACCAGTCTCCACTTTTATTCATTAAGAAAGCTATATTTTTTGTATGATCGTCTTGATTTCTGGCAACCACATTAAAAATAGCTCTACGAAATTGTTGCTCTAAGGCTTTTTTTGTTCCATTTTGGACTAATTCTCTGATCGTCTTCATGGCCTGTTCATAAGTATATGCTCCAGCCATATTAAAGTCATAGTGTTGAAGGCCACAAAGTGATTGCATATGGAGTTTATTGCCGTTTACTCTGTCAAACCTTTTAGTAAGAAAATGGGCTCTGTCATTTTCCTCTATTAACTGACATTCACTCATCTCAATTTTACAATCAGTAGCCATATTGTAATATGCAAACTCTAAACGCCCAAAGCCTTTAGGATCAGAAAGAATGTCTTTATCTTTATTTTTTGCAACACCATCAAGCTTTAGAAGATAATAATCAAATCCGTCAGGGCATTCAATTTGACCTGACTTTATTTCTCCAGTCTTTTGATTGTATGCAATTAAACACTTAGCTCGTGCCCCTCCTGCAGATGAGCCAACAATCAAAAGCTTCTTCATAGCTTCTTCAGTCTCTTCGTCATTAGCACTTATTTTTTCATTCAACCTTTCTCGATCACTTAATATTTTAGAAGCTAAATTAACCATCTCCTCAAGAACAATATCTTTACCGCTCTCTTGTTTTAATTCGGATGTAGCGGGCTCAAACTCTAAACCACCCATGCCTCTCGTCCCTATATAGCATAGTCTTTCAATCGGAGAGAAATCACTTTGCGATCTTCCATTTTTTGACAACCAAGCATCTATTAATGCATTTCCAAATTTATCAGGTAGCGAATCGGCGAGCATTCCAGGTAATCCTTTAAAAGTTTCTCTAGATTCTGCCGCAAAACTAAATTGTCCTTTCCTTTTTTTCATTTTAAAAGGAGATGGCTCTATTTTGTTTGCGTCTATAAATTCTGAGTCGTACTCAAATACTCCAAGCTCTCGTTCTTCGTTCCAAGATACAGCACCAATTCTTCTTTTCCATAAAATATCATCAGCAACGCTAACTTTATTCATTATTATTTTCCCCCCAAAACCAGTCGCTTTTCTCTTTTTTTGTTTTACGAACTCTTTTGGGAAGTCCAGAAGTTTTCTTTTCTTGTTTGCTTCTCAAAATTGGAGATTCAAAGGGTTGAGGAAACAAACTCTGAATTTCCTTTTCTCTACCCAATGCAGTAAATATCCTTATCAAAACTAATATTGTTGTATTGATTTTTCCATTTTCTATTCTTGAAAGGGTAGTTTTGCTGATTTCACTTTTGTCAGCTAACTCTATTAGAGTTAAGTTGCTTGCAATCCTAGACCCCTTAATGGACTCTCCAATTAATTGAAGAATATTTTTTTCACCTAAACCTTTAAAACCCTTCATGTCCTCTTTCATAATTACATATATTAGCATATATGAGTAATTAATACATAAAAAATTTATTAATTATTCATATATGCTAAATTGTGTATAATTACGCATATATGAATAATTAATACTAAAAACTAATAATAAAGAGGCGTATGCGAATAATTATAGCAAAAAGAGGGAGGAAAAGCAGAGATTAGATGATGCTACTCAAAA
>JAGRAB010000140.1 GCA_020435085.1 Bdellovibrionales bacterium
ATTTCTTAAAATTAAAACCGCTCGAAATGCTCAACGTGACAGTATTGAAACATATTCTGGGGATTACTGTCCAAATTCAGATCAAATGATCACGAGAATCATTAAACTGAAATATATCAGTGCTGATGAGGTGAATAAAAACCTGCGCATTCTTCCCTCTAAAGACGGAGAAATGGTCACCTACCCACCAACAAACTCAATTATTATTTCTGACTACGGTGCCAACGTGGAGCGGGTAATGAAAATTATTAATCAACTCGACGTCCCTGGTTTTGAAGAACAACTCGAAGTGATTCGCATTAAGTATGCAAAAGCCAAAGATATTGAAGATTTGATTTCCAAAATTATTAACAAAGGTGAAACTAACTCCAATCAAATTGGTGTTCCTCGCTTTCGACGGCGTACAAACGATAATGACAGCGGCGGCAGTGGAGCAGAAAGCTTCTCACTTGTGGTTGGTGATGAGCGCACCAACTCGATCATTGTTGTAGGAAATAAAGCCGGCATTGCTAAAATCAAACAACTCGTGACAAAGTTAGATTTTCGTCTTCGCCCTGATGAGCAAGGTGGTATTCATGTTTATTATGTCAAACACGGAGAAGCTGAAAAAATAGCCGACACTTTAAACGGAATTGCCTCTGAATCTAAAAAAGCTCAAGAACAAGCCAGCTCACCACCCAAAGGTCCTATTGGTGCTAACCAAGAAATTCAAGTGGGCCCCGGTTCTGCAGCTATTTTTGGTGGCGACGTAAAAGTAACGGCTGATAAAAATAGCAACTCCCTCATTATCACAGCTAGTCGCCAAGACTATGAAATTATCAAAGGTCTTTTAAATAAAGTGGATCTGGCAAAAGATCAAGTTTACGTCAAAGTGATAATTATGGAAATGAATGCTGAAACAAGTACCTCTTATGGCATTGATTACTATAAATTTGATGAAAATAGTAATGGGATTGGTCGAGCCGGATTTCGTACCAGCAGCGATCTTAACTCCGTTATTTATCCTACAGGAGATAAAGGGGGAATCCTGGGTTTTGGAAGCGGTGATATGATTGATATAAAAACTCAAGCAGGCACATTTCAAGTGGCATCTCTTGTTGGTTTAATTAATTTCTTAAAAAGTAATTTGGAAGGAAATATTTTATCGACCCCACAAATTATGGCCCTCGACAATGAGGAGTCAGAAATTGAAGTCGGTGCCAATGTCCCTGTGGGCCGAAGTGTACAAGCCACTGGCAATACAACAACAAACTCCGTCGATTTTAAAGATGCCACTATTAAATTAACCCTCACTCCATTTATTAGCCCCGATACCGATAGTGTTCGCCTAAAAATTAATCAACAGGTGAATGAAGTCTCTGAGCAAAACGTAAAAGCCGCAGAACTGGCCGACTCTGCAATGGCGACAACAAAACGTCTTATTAAAACTCAAATTGTTGTGAATAGTAATGACACCGCAGTGCTTGGTGGATTGATGCAAGATAAAGTGACTGAAACTGTTAGCAAAGTCCCTGTGCTTGGTGATATTCCCATTCTTGGTTGGTTATTTAAAGGTAAGAAGACTGAGAAATCTAAACTCAACCTCGTTATGTTTCTCACGCCAAAAATCATTCGTAACGAAGCTGACAATGCCCAATTACTCAGCTCAAAACTAAATGAACGCATTGATTTTGTTCAAAAGAATATGCGTGGTCAAGACCCCCACGGAGAGTACATCGATAAACTCCCAAGACGTGGTCAATCGGCAAAAGAGGAAGCCCTACCGACAGAATTGCTTGAGGAACCAGCTACCGACAGCTTCTAGAAGCAGAATTTAAAAGGCCATCTTCTTTGTTGGCTTCACCCTCAACTTGTGCGACGTACAGAAATGTACGCCTCCGCGTCTCGGGTTTTGCCGCCTCGAATCTGACCATTTTAAATTCTGCTTCTAAAGTTTTTTTAATCTCAAAATCTGATTTTTTTCTGCCCGTTTCCCATTTAAAAAGAAACGGGCTTTTTTTTGATTATTATTTGTGCTTCGTTGGACATTCAGCTATCGTTTGAATATGGCTGCATCAAACTTTGAGACACTCATTATTAAAGGCACCAGCTTCACTGCTGAACAGCTTGGGATTGTACTAAAATCTTTTGACTCTAACGGTAAACCATTGAGTCATTCTCTTGCCGATAAAAACTTTACCACTCCCGAAGAAGCTCTTTCAGAACTTTGCCATCATATTGGAGTCGACTTTATTAAAGATATTCCTGTCAATGACATCCCTGTGGACTTGGTCAGAGATATTCCTATTAATTATGCAAAAAACCATGAGGTTTTACCTTATAAAGACGAAAACACCCATATGCTCGTCTTAGTAACCAATCCTTTAAATCACGAAGCCATGGATGACTTAAGAGTCAAATTTGGAAAACGCATTCACCCTCTAGTGACCACAAGCTCACGACTTCAAGATGCCATCAACCGTGTTTATGAAAAAAGCACAGCGGCACTCGAAGGTCTCGATGACATCGAAGGCGAAGAGTTTGACCTCGACGACCCAGTAATCGACTTATTGGAAGCTGGAGATGATGATGCTCCTGTGATTAAACTCGTCAATACTCTTTTGTTTCGAGCCGTCAAAGAAAAAGCTTCAGATATTCATATTGAACCCTATGAAAAAGACATGGTTGTACGCTTTCGTATTGATGGGATTTTATTTGATATCTTTAAACCATCTAAAAAGTTACAAAACTCCATTACGTCGCGTATTAAGGTGATGGGTAATTTAAACATTGCTGAAAAACGGCTTCCCCAAGATGGACGAATCCCTTTAAAACTGGCTGGAAAAGATATCGATGTGCGTTTAAGTACTGTGCCAACGGCATTTGGCGAACGATTGGTGATGCGTCTGCAAGATAGATCAAATGTGATTCTTGAATTAGAACAATTAGGTTTTTCCGCATCATCACTAAAAAAGATTCATGAAATTTTAAAGAAAACTTATGGTATCTTTTTGGTCACTGGTCCTACCGGGTCAGGAAAATCAACAACACTTTATGCAGCCCTTTCTAAAATTAATACTGTTGATAAAAACATTATTACTGTTGAGGATCCCGTTGAGCAACGTATTCACGGCATTGGCCAAATTCAAGTAAACTCAAAAATTGGACTCACTTTTGCTAATGGACTTCGATCTATTTTACGTCAAGACCCCAATGTTATTATGGTCGGTGAGATTCGAGACTTAGAAACTGCAGAAATTTCCATTAATGCTTCACTGACTGGTCACTTGGTTCTCTCCACGATTCATACCAACGACTCAGCAGGAGTCTTTCCACGCTTGATTGATATGGGTTGTGAACCATTTCTCATTGCGACCTCTCTGTTAGGAGTTGTTGCACAACGCCTTGTTCGTTTACTCTGCCCTCACTGTAAAGAACCTTATGAGCCCACCGATGTTGAGCTTGCAAGTCTTGGTCTCACTCGTGACGAAATCGGCGGTCATAATGTCCACCGTGCCGTTGGTTGTGACGAGTGCAATCAAAAAGGATACGGCGGTCGAACTATTATTCAAGAACTTCTCGAAGTCACTGATGATATTCGTAGCCTTGTGATGCAAAAGCAAGATGCTGGATCAATTAAAAAGATTGCCCTTCGCAATGGAATGAAAACATTTAGAGATCATGGGATTGAAAAAGTCTTACAAGGTCTTACCACCATTGAGGAAGTATTAACCAACACCCAAGTAGATATGTAAGCTCTAAATAATTTAAGAGATCAAAATGCCAGTATTTGAATACAAAGGACTTGATAAAAGCGGGCGCAATAAAAGAGGCACGATTGATGCCGATAATTCGCGAACTGCAAAAGCACGTCTCAAAAAAGATGGTATTTATGTTATCGAACTCAAAGACAAAACTCGATCTGCAAGAAAATCAAAGTCAAAAACAAACCAAACTAAAGGCGTGAGCGTTCAAGACCTTTCCATGATGACAAGGCAATTGGCAACACTCCTTCGGGCCAATATTCCCCTTGTTGATACTCTCACTGCCGTTGCCGAGCAAGTTGAAAACCCCATGCTTTCTGAAGTGATGTCATCTGTGAAGAATGATGTGAATGAAGGCTCATCGATGTATAAGTCTCTCACAAAGTACCCTAAAATTTTTGATACTATCTACCTATCAATGGTCGAAGCTGGAGAGATGTCAGGAACATTGGATAAAATTCTCATTCGCCTCGCCGAATTTAAAGAAGCTCAAGCAAAACTCAATGCCAAAGTGAAATCAGCAATGATTTATCCCATTTTAATGTTTTTTTTCACAATGATTTTGCTTGGGATTTTATTTATCTTTGTCATTCCAAAAATCACAGCTGTATTTGACTCAACTCCTGAATTAACTCTTCCTTGGTACACGATTATGGTGATTAATTTCTCTGGGATTTTAGTCAACTATTGGTACCTCATTATTGGTGGTATTTTTCTCATTGTATTTCTCTATCGGGCTTGGAAAGGAACTCCCAATGGGCGCGCTCAATATGATCGATTGATTTTAAAGCTACCTGTTGTTGGAAAACTTGCTCGAATGATTGCCGTATCTCGATTTACGCGAACACTTTCTACCCTTCTCACAGGTGGTGTTCCGATGCTGAACTCCATGTCGATTGTAAGAAATGTCGTTGATAATGCTCTCCTTGCCCAAGCTATTGACAATGCCAGAGATAATATTAGCGAGGGGGAATCCATTGCTGGTCCATTAAAAAAATCGGGGCAGTTTCCTCCCCTCGTTATCCATATGATTAATATTGGTGAAAAAACAGGCGATTTAGAAAATATGCTCACTCAAGTGAGTGACTCCTACGACTTTCAGGTAGAAAACGCCGTCGACGGCCTAACATCTCTTCTTGAACCCATCATGATCATTGTAATGGGTTGCGTTATCGGGATCATTGTTTTTGCAATCATGGTTCCCATGTTTGAGTTGTCGTCTCTAGGAGGATAAGATGAAATGGTTTTTGATTTATCTATATTTAATTGGAGGAAAAACTCGATGACACCAAAACAAAAACAAATTTTGAGAGACTCAAAAGGGATGACCCTTTTAGAAATCATGATTGTATTGGCCATTCTTGGTGGACTCATGGCCGTTCTTGCAACCCAAGTCATGGGCCGATTTAAGAAAGCCAATGTGGAACAAACAAAAATTCAAATCAATCAAATTGGTCAAGCCTTGGATATGTACTATACAGATTGCGGGTCTTATCCTGCCACTTTAGAAGCATTGAGATCTAATACCGATAGTTGTAACAATTGGGGACCAGATCCTTATTTAAAAGACGAACCTCGAGATGCTTGGGGCAATCAACTTTACTATGAACGTGATGGTGGCAGTTATTATATTATGTCCTACGGTGAGGACCGTCGTGAAGGTGGAGAAGGTACTGCCGCTGATATTCGATCCGATCAACTCGGCAAGTAATTGGGTCGTACGAGAATGATGGAGACAAATGAGATTTTTAAAACCCTCATTGAACAATCCAAAAGGGCTGACTCTTCTAGAAATTATGGTCGTCTTAGCGATCATTACTGGAGTGGTCGCCCTTGTCATTCCCCGTATAGGAAATCAAAATAACCAAATGAAAGCGGCGGTTCGCCGCATGATGGTTTTAAGTAAACAACTTCAAGCCACTGCTCGGTTGCAAGGTGCCGCTTACCGTATCGTCTTTGAGCTTCCTGAACGAGAAGAAGATCAACAATATTATTGGATTGAACGATCCAATTCGAGCATCTTACTGCCCAAAGATAAAAATATTTTAAGTGATGCTCGAAAAAAGTTAGAAGATGAAAAGAAAGACAAAAAAAACGAAGAGGCCTCTCCGAGTAGTGAGGGCTTTTCAATGGATACGTCGATACTGAAAGGCAAACAAACCCTTCCTTCTGGAATGCGCTTTGAATCTATTGAAGTGGTGGGCCTCGATCGTCCGATCGAAGCCGGTTACGTTTTTATTCACTACCATCCCGCCGGCCTCGTTGAAGAAGCAGCTATTCATTTAAAATATGGAGAAAAAAATAAAGATGGACTGGAGTGGACCGTGGCAATCCACCCTCTCACGGGTCAAGCCGAAATCATTACTGAAAATGTTTCCTTAAAGGAGATTCGCCAGCAATGAGAATTAAACAACAAGGTTTCACATTAATGGAAGTTCTTGTGGCTTTGGCCATTTTGGCTGGAGCGATGGTCGTGGTTTCTTCTAGCTGGTCGGGAAATTTTTTAAGAGTTCGCAAATCCAACCTCTATAATAATGTGGCTTTATTACTCGAAAGTAAAATGTCCGAACTGCAAGCAAAGTACTATGGAAAAACTCTTGAAGAGCTCCCAGAATCTGAATCTGGTGATTTTGGCTCTGAATACAAACAGTATCGATGGACCTTTACGACGAAAAAATTTGAAATGCCCGACTTGTCTTCCGTCTTTATTAAAGAGGGCGATGGTGACCAAATGCTGTTATCCATCGTAAAAAATACGCAAGAATATATTTCTCAGTCAGTGAAAGAAGCCACCCTCACTGTTTATGTTAAAGGCAATATGAGCAAAGAAGTGGCCTTCTCTGTAACGACCTACTTTGTGGACTACACCAAAGATCTTCCCTTGGGAGGTCTATGAAGTCTTTGAAGATACTTATTTTATTTAAAGTTTTGTTGATATATTCTTTTAAAGGCAGGCTCCTGCCTATTTTTTTAAGGAGGCAAAAGACTTTAAATATTTTTTTTGCAGAGATTGTTTTTCTTAAAGTTCTTGCAAGCGTGAAGCGTTTGGCCGAAGGCCAATGCAAGAAAAGGCAGGAGCCTGCCTTTAAGAAAAACAATCTCTGCAAA
>JAGRAB010000014.1 GCA_020435085.1 Bdellovibrionales bacterium
GACTGGCTCAAGTCCTTGGCCGCCGGCTCAAAAGTACCTCAGATAAGGTGACTGAGTTAAAAAAGGAATTAAAAAAATTGGCTGATCGCAAATGAGAATGACAAGAAGAGCAAAACAACTCCGTTGGCTCAACCGAATTAAGCTCATCAGCTTTTTAGGTGTTCTTGCAGCTGTTCTTTTTCTTATTTTAAATGTGAATAATCTTCTTGTTTCTTCTCTCCTCGCCTTCGTTATTTCATACCTCCTCGGCCCTTATGTAAACTACCTCGAGCGATTGGGTATTTCTCGACTGATTGCCGTAACCATCACTTTTGTTGCTGTCAGCACACTTCTTGGTATTGCGGTTTCCGCAATACTACCACCCATTGCAAGCCAGCTCGGGCTTTTAAAATCGGAGTTCCCTAAATACGTTCAAGGTCTTACGCAACTGATGGCTGATACCGAAGAGCGGTTTCAGATTCTTGCAGGGTCTTACTTTTCTATTGATCTCAGTGAACATGTTGAATCCGCACTCTCTCCATGGACAAAAGCTTTATTTTTTGATTTTCCCAGCTTTATCACAAAGTCAGTGACAACCCTTTTACTTGCACCATTTATTGCATTTTTCATGATTAAAGACGGCAAAGTGATTTCTCGTAATTTACTTAACCTTGTTCCCAATAGTATTTTTGAAACCACACTCAGTCTTTATCATCAAATTAACGATCAAATGGGACATTTTGTTCGTGCCCGCCTGTTAGAAGCAATGATTGTGGGCTGTCTCACTTGGGTTGGACTTTTTATTATTGGATTCCCCTATGCAACAATTTTGGCATTATTTGCTGCTCTTACAAATTTAATTCCTTATGTTGGCCCTATCATTGGGGCGATTCCAGCTATTTCTATTTCAATTATCAATGGAGACAGTAGTTTTGAACTCTTTTTGGTTTGCTCCGTTTATTTTACAGCCCAACTCATCGATGCCGCTTTTATTATTCCACTTGTTGTTGCAAAAATTGTAGACCTCCACCCCATCACTGTCATTGTCGCCATCATTGCTGGAGCCCAAGTTTTAGGCGTTGTGGGAATGCTTATTTCAATTCCGGTTGCAAGTATCATTAAGGTGACCGTGAGCACTGTTTATCGTCACCTGACGGATTATCGATCTATATAAAATAATTCATTCATCACCTGCGGCCTGTTATAGCAGGCAACCTTTTGGCATTGAAGTTGCTATATAACGCTTCCGAAAAGAATAGTCTCAGAACGTTGGAGTCATAGGGATTCCTACGGTTTTGGAGTATTCCCACATTAACAAAAATTGACTGCGATAACAATTTTTGTCTCAAAGCTGATTAACGAGCATCCCGTTGATTTGCTTCGCGACAAAGCTTTGCACTCAATAAATTGTTTAAACGAATGGAGTTACTCATGCGAACACTTTTAATTTTAGTTAATTTTCTTGTCGCAACAAGTGCCTTTGCAGCATCCAATGATTTAAAATGTATTGATCTACGAAAAACACTATTTGCCCCTTGTGAAGAGGGTTTGAATCGTTATTTCTATAAAGGTTCTTGTACAAATAGCTCAGAAGTTGAGCATGCCTATTGTGCTAAATACGAAATGACAAAGATTCAAAAAGTTCGAAGTGAAATTGTCGTCCCTTGGGAGGCTGTAGATGGCCGAGTTCAGGCTTTTGTTACTTCAACAGGCAACCTCATCGTAGCCAATGAAAATGCAATTCATAACTGCAAAGATGCCACTGTTTTATTTGGACAATCAAAAGAGGCGAATGACAATTATGACCCTTCAAAAGGTGAGATTGGCATAGCTGATGAGCTTATTAGATTTGAGTGCCACGATTAAAGTTTGTTGGCCACCTCTTAGGTGGCCAACATTACTATAAAGATGGGAAGCCATTTTATGAATTTAATAAATCCAACTTTACTTCTGATCATTCTCTTATTTGAGACTTCCTCTTTTGCCAAAGTAAAATTTTTAAATTGTAAAGATCACGCTTTAATTCAGAGAATGAATGAGGCCATTATCTACTCTCAAGATCTTGGGTATCAGGTTTTGAATGACCGCTCTCTTTCTATTAGTCCTTCACAAAAGAAATCTCTCGCCTTCTACTATGAAAATGTAAAAGTAAAGTGCACAACCAGTGCTGCCCACTGTTCAACAAACCATCGAGGTTCAACCTTGGCCTTTTCTTTTGAAAATCACAAAAGTGGTTTTGCGTTTGATCAATTACTTTTGGGGTCTGTTCGCAATACTGTTTTTATTTGCGAAGACAACCTTCTCTCTGGGGTCCATGGCCTTCCTGGCCGCTGTGACATGGCCGAAATTATTTTCCATGAGTTTGGCCACCTTGCCGGCCTTGAAAGCGGTCCATTTCACAACAGTGGTCTCTTTCACGATGATCAAAGCTATCGCTACTCCGATGCCATTCGCGAGAGCTGCCATTAAACTTGCTTATTTTATTTGACCAACGAGAATGATAATTCCCATCACAAGCACAAACCAACCAAAAGCTTTTTTTAATTTTTTTGCTGATATTTTTTTACTCAAATTTGTGCCAATAAGAATGCCTAAGGCTGCTAAACCCATAAAAGAAATCAAAAATTTCCATTGAATTGTTGCGTGCCCAAGGTCCCCTAAAAATCCAATCAAAGAATTCACGGCGATAATCATTAAAGATGTTCCTATGGCTCGCTTCATATCGAGGCCAACAAGAAGAACAAGGGCTGGCACAATTAAAAAACCACCACCAGCACCAACAAACCCCGTCACACACCCAATCATCAACCCTTCTACCGCAATGATCACTCTTCTTAAGCCTGAGCTCAAGTTTGCTTTTTCAACTGTCTTTTTCTCTTTGATCATAGAGACCGACGCAAAAAGCATGACGATCGCAAAGACAACCATAATTGTCATATCTCTTGTCAGGGTAAAATGACTCATTTGCACAATTTGATCTGGCAACTGAGGGATTAAAAATTTTCTCACACAAAATACGCCCGTAAATGCGGGCATAGCAAAAATGATTCCTGTTTTTATATCTACCTGTTCTTGTCTGTAATTTTGTATTGCACCAATAAGCGCGATCGACCCCACAACAAAAAGAGAATATGCTGTTGCCAGTGTCGGTGGTATTGAAAATAGATATACAAAAATGGGGACCGACAGAATCGAACCACCTCCGCCAGTAAGGCCGAGGACAACCCCCATAATTACGGCTCCTATGTAGCCAAGAATTTCCACCTACCTATTCCCCCTTTTGAATTGGAATTTTCAAGTAACTGAGTCCGTTTTTTTCTGGTGGGGGCATATGCCCAGCATTAATATTCACCTGCACACTTGGAAGCAAAAGTTTTGGTGCCGAAAGCTCTTTGTCTCGGTGAGTTCTGAACTGTACATAACTCTCTCTTACAGTTTCTGCATTCAAATGAATATTTTGTCGCTTTTCTTGACCAATGGTTGACTCCCACGCCACTTCTCTTCCCCCCGGAAGATAATCATGACCAACAAAAACTCTTGTCTCTTCAGGCAGTGTGTAAAGTTTATTTTTTATTGAATCAAAAAGTTCTTCGGCACTTCCCAAAGGAAAATCTGTTCGCCCGGTTCCAAAGTCAGGCATAAACAAAGCGTCTCCTGTGAATACACTCCCCTGGCCAAGAAAACTGCTACA
The DNA here is from genome assembly GCA_020435085.1 of Bdellovibrionales bacterium. Classification (GTDB taxonomy): domain Bacteria; phylum Bdellovibrionota; class Bdellovibrionia; order Bdellovibrionales; family UBA1609; genus JABSOQ01. The sequence goes on from JAGRAB010000014.1 coordinate 3,671, forward strand.
GGCAGGAGTATGTCCTGGCGTTGGAAGTGTTTTGAACTTCAATGAACCGGCAGAGAACTCTGCCTCCATTTTTAAAAGTTGATCAAATTGTGATCCGTCTGGCTGAAACCAATCGCCTATTTGAAAAACATCTTTGAATTTATTCTGAACAACTAAAATTTTCTCATTAATTGCAACTTTGATTTTAGGAAACCACTGCTTAAAAATTTGTGAGCCCGAAAGATGATCCGCATGTGCATGTGTCTCTAACACGTAATGGGGTGTTAGCTTCGCGCCTTTTACGAACTCAACAACTTTTGCAACAGACTGAGTGGTATACGTTGAGCTTTTCGAGTCATAATCCAAAACGGGATCAATAATTACGGCATCCTTGGTGGCTGGATCAAATGCCACATAGGTGATTGTGAACGTCTCTTTATCAAAAAAACCTCTTACTTCCATGTTCAAACTCCCTTTTATTTGCTCATTTATCGCAAATAAGTCGATTTCTTCCCATCTATAACGCGGCAGATATCGGAAATTTAACCGTGAACCTTTTCAATCTTTGACTTTATGCATTGGCCATTTGTAGACTGCTTCTCGTATGAATAGAAAATCTTTAGCCCTCGTTTTTACCATGATCGCACTCATTTTGATCGGTTGTAGTTCCACACCAGAAATTGATTCTTCTTCTGCAGAAGGAGCCTACAAGCTCGGCGAAATTTATCGTAAAGATGAACGTTATCAAGATTCTATTGCTCAATTTGAAGTTGTAAAAAATAAGTTCCCCTATAGCCGTTTAGCAACTATGGCAGAACTTCAAATTGCTGATATTAATTATGAACGTGAAGCTTATATTGAAGCGCAAAATGCTTATCAAATTTTTAAAGAACTTCACCCTGGACACGAAAAAATTGACTATGTCACTTACCGACTTGCTTTAAGTTTTTTTATGCAACTGCCAGATTCTATTGACCGAGACCTCACTCTTGCTGAGCAGGCCATTCTTTATTTTGATGAAGTCATTCACTCCTACCCTACTAGTGAATACGTGGCTCCCGCTCAAGAAAAAAAGACAGAAACATTAAAAAAGCTCGCTCAAAAGGAGCTTTATATTGCTCACTTCTACTTTATTCGCGAAATGTTCGATTCCGCCCTTGGCCGTTATGAAGATCTCTTAAGAAAATATCCAAAACTTGGGTTTGATGAAGAATCTCTGTATGGTGCGATCTTAAGCTCTGCGCATGTTAAAGACTTAAGAAAACGTGATTTTTATTTTGAAAAATTAAAAAAGAATCACCCTGATTCCAAGTGGACCCGACAAGCACAACAGGAGTTAGCAGATGGAGTTGAATGATCAAACGGAAATTCTCAATGAAGCCTCTGCTTTTTTTAAAAAAGGTGAATTGAAAAGTGCTGAACCTCTCATCAACCAACTGATTCTCGATGGTCATAAATCTGCTGAAGTTTTTCACATGTTGGGAACTATTCTTTATGATCAAGGAAAATTTAATAAGGCCATCCGCTCCTTTCGCCGTGCTCTTGAGCTCGATCCATTTTATACAGATGCCAGCATTGGACTGAGCATTATTCTCAATGATCTTGGTCGTTATGAAGAAGGACGAAAAGTCTTTGAAGAAGCTCAGGTAATGCTTGCCCAAAAGTCTGCAAAAGAAGACCCTTATATTGAAGAAAAATTGGCTATCAAACATGATGAGCTTGGCGAACTTTATTGCCAATATCGTCGTTATGACGAGGGCCTCGAACAATATGAGCGGGCCCTCCAGCTTTCTTCACGAGTTCCTGAATTAACAATGAAAATTGTAGATTGTTTAGAAAACTTAAATCGCCTCACAGAGGCTGAGGCTCAATTAAAATCTCTCGTCAAAACATATCCCGACTTTTTTAATGCACGCACAAAGCTTGGCAAAATTTATTATGAGCAAAACAAAATTCCTGAGGCCATTGACGCCTGGGAAAACGTGTTGTCTCGTGACCCCAATCATGCACAAGCAAAAAAATTATTAGCTCAAGCTCAAAATATCGAATTTATCCCGGCCCAGGAGCCCTACCTTTAAGGAGAATGAATCATGTCACAAATGCGCACGGGAATGGTTCCCTCAATGACAGAAGATGAGATTAAAGACACCGTTGCACAACTGGCAAAAGAAATTGAAAGCGACTATCGCGGAAAAAGCCTGGTCATGATTTGTCCTTTAAAAGGCTCCGTTTTGTTTTTTTCTGACCTTGTTCGCAAAATTCCTCTCACACAAGAAATCGACTTTA
>JAGRAB010000141.1 GCA_020435085.1 Bdellovibrionales bacterium
AGAGAATGTCGTCAGTGAGTGGTTCAGATAATAGCAATCGTTCAGATGATCTTGTTCGTAGAAAACGAGAGGAATATATTCAAAAAGAAAGCGAACTCAATAAAAAACATAGTCAAGAAGTTCGAAGATTAAATCAACAGCATTATGAAGAGCTTCAACAAGTTAAAGAAGATCATGAAAAACAAATGGATAACTTAAGAAGTGAAGCTCAATCGAATCAATCGAAGAGAGATCATAAGTACCAACAGCAAATGGAACAACTCCGTAATATGCATAGAAAGCAAATCGAAGAACTTTCTCAAGGAAATCAATTTAAAGTAGAAAGCTTAAGAACTTCAAAAAACCAAGAGATCAAACAACTTAATGATAAGCATAGTCGTCAGGTTGCACATATTGAAGATCAAAATGATAAAAATTTTAAAAATCAAAAAATGCAATTTGAAAAAACATTAGACGCCAATAGAGAGGCTCAAAAGCAAGCTATTGTTGGTCAAAGAGATCGTTTGCTAGAACGTCATGATGAAGAGCGAGGTGCTTTGAATGATTCACATAAGAAAAGTATGGAATCATTACAGCAGGCTTATCAGGATTACCGAGAAAATACGACAGCAAGATTAAAAGATCAAGAAGTCAGACATTTTGCTGATCGGCAGAGATCTTCTGAAAACATGATTGCACAAATTCGAAGAGAGCGAGAAGCTCACGGTGACTCAATGGAATTGATGAAAGAGGGTTTTAGTGAAAGTCTTGCAACACAAAGAGATCGTTTTCATCGGGCAGAAAAACAGCGTGAAGAAGCTGAAAATTTAAACAGAGACCAGTTAAAAAGCAATGTTTATGAGCGGGTTAATTCGCAAGTGCGTCGTTTAGAAAATGATGTAAAGTCTTTAGAGCAAAAAAATACATTAGATGCTGTAAAAACAAAGAAACAGTCAGACCTTCAAATAAGAAATTTAACAAGAGATTATCAGGCGAAGCTTGAAAACATGCAAAATCAAAAGAGTGAAGCTGTTAGAGCTGCAAATCAATCAAATCGTGAAGATATGATGAAGATTCACGACGAGAGCAGTAAAAATATGCAGCAACAAAGTCGGTTCTATTTAGACAGAATGCAAATGGAAAATGCGAGAAATAGAGATGCTATTAATGATATTGAAACAACTTTTCAATCTCGCATAGAGCAAACAAATGCCAATGCGGATGATAGAATAAATAGAATAATGATGACTGAGGGAGATAAAAGTGAAAGGTTGCAGAAAAAATTTGATGAAGCTAAAGAAGCTTTGAGAAATCAACATCATACAGATTTACTCGAGCTAAGAGAAAATTACGTTCGAGATAAAAATCAGGCAGTCAATAATTTGAAGCAGCAAATGCAACAACAAGAAGTAGAACATTCACAGAAACTAAATATTCTAAAAAATCAATACGATAAAAATTTAGCAGAATTGAATGATCGAGTGACAAAAGAAAAACGATCTGATGACACTTTTTTTAAGAAAACAGTAAAAGATTTAAAAAATTCTTATCAGCAGCAACTAGACAGTCAAAGCGTAAGGTATCGAGACCAATTGGCAGAGATGAAGACATCTCATGACAGAGAGATTGCAACTCTTAATAAGCGGCACGAAGAACAATTGGATCAAGTATTGAACACAGTAAGAAAGCAGTCATAACTTTTATGCTCGCAGATAGAAGAATAAAAATTGTTGCAACAATAGGCCCTTCAACGTCTTCTCATGAAAATTTAGAAAGAGCTGTTCGTGCGGGAATGAATGTGGCACGACTGAACTTTTCGCATGGGAAACATTCTGATCATTTACCTGTTATTGAATCTCTTCAAAAAATTTCTTCTGAATTGCAAGCACCAGTGGCTATTTTACAAGACCTTCAGGGGCCTAAAATTCGAGTGGGAAAACTTAAAGGTGGGAAAGTTGAATTAAAAGAAGGAGATGCTGTTTTTATTTCACCGGATTATGATTTAGGAGAAGGAAATAAAATCACAACGGATTTTAAGGAGTTACCGCAAGTTGTTCATGAAGGTGCTAAAATCTTATTGGATGATGGGTTGTTAGAGTTAAAAGTACTAAAAATTCGAGGGAACGAAGTTGAGTGTCAGGTAATTTATGGAGGTATTTTAAAGGATAGAAAAGGTATCAATCTGCCTGGGCTTCCTTTGCCAGTTGAGTGTATGACGGAAAAAGACTTAGATGATTTAGAGTTTGGTCTTTCTCAAAATGTGGATTATGTGGCGTTAAGTTTTGTGAGAAAAGGCTCTGATATTAAGAAATTGAGATCACTTATTGAAGAAAAAAATCCAGGAATTAAAATAGTTGCAAAAATTGAAATGTTGGAAGCACTTGATAATTTGGAAGAAATTATTTCATTAAGTGATGCTGTTATGGTGGCACGCGGAGATTTAGCTGTTGAGGTAGGACAGGCACAATTACCTCGAGTACAAAAGAGAATTATTGCGTTGGCAAATGAGCTGAAAAAACCTGTCATTACCGCAACTCAAATGTTAGATAGTATGGTAGAAAACCCTCGTCCCACTCGAGCAGAAATTACGGATGTTGCCAATGCTGTTCTTGATGGCTCTGATGCTTTAATGCTTTCAGCTGAAACAGCGAGTGGAAAATATCCATTTAAATGTATTTCGACAATGCATGAAATTTCTATGGAAGTAGAAAAAGAAGGCCGATACTTTTACGATATTGATATTTCAGATCAAGAAGGGGCTGTCCCTGAAACTGTTGCTGCATCAGCGTGCTTATCGGCAAAGCGATTGAATGCAAGTGCAATTATTTGCCTAACGTCTTCAGGAAGAACAGCCACTTTGATTTCATCCTTTCGGCCAAAATCAAGAATTATTGCAGCAACGAACAAATTAGAAACCCTTAACCGTTTAGAACTTGTCTGGGGGATTCAAACGTTTCTTATTCAATCATACAAGACAACGGATGAAGCTATGGATCAAGTGAGGGCATTGTTATTGGAATATGGCCTTGCTGAAAAGGGGGATCATGTGATTTTGACATTAGGAATGCCTGTATTGGCAGGGGCAAAAACAAATACAGTCCGTATTTATCAATTAACTGATTCTATCGGTGCTTTAAAGCAAAGGTTAAAGGTAATTCCACTAAGATGTCAGTCTTAGTGATATAAAATAGTTAATCGGAATTTGTATTATTGAATTTCATAAAGAGATATCATTCCCGCAGAAATGTGATCAGTGACGTGACAGTGATAAAGCCATTGGCCAGAATTCTCAGCTAGCATTTCTACAGAAAGCATCGAAGCGGGTAATAGTTCAACAACATCCGTGTAAATACCTCGATGAGATACGACTTCTCCATGCCAATGAGGTGTGTGTATATCTACTTCTGTGCCCATACCTATAAGGTGCCACCGTATCTTTTCCCCTTTTTTCATGACAAGGCCTGGTTGATTACCAAAAATATAGCCATTCATAGAATGCATAAGATGGCCCTCTACCTCTTCATCATTCATTTCATCAGTTGACTCATTAAAAATAAAAATGAGAGATATGAATTCTTTGTCTACATCCGTAGGAAGTCCATTTTTTCCTGCAAATTCTTTGGCCGTAATAATTATCCCTCCCAATAGGCCTTTGTAAATGTCATTAACTGAATTGATGTGTGAGTGATAAAGCCAAATTTTAGATCCACCCTCATTGATTCCAGGAGCACTTTTTTCGGTGGCTTTCCATAGATAGGTCTTAGTTTCACCAGTTTTTACAGCGCATTTTTTCGTAGCATTAAAACCATAACAAGCCCCTTCATTGTCTTTAGTATAAAAAACACCGTGAGGATGTATGCTATAATCTCCAGCTGCTTTATTCTTAAAAATAACTTTAATTGTGTCGCCTTCAACGGCTCGTATAATGGGGCCCATTATACCTAACCAGGATGGTTGTGGTTTTTTAGTTGAAAAACTGGCATCAGTGTATTCAATATATCGAACTTTATTGTAAATAGTTTGTTCACCCCAGGGAGACGGAATATTTTCACCATTCAGCATATTTTTTCCTGTTGGAGCAAAATCCCACATCACATCTTCTGCTGCGATATAGTAGGTTCGAACTATAGGTTGATAAGCAGAGGCAATTTGACTCATAAGGCTTAAAGAGCAAATAAAAATAAAAGATTTCATAAGTAATCTCCTGTATATAAATCACGTATCAATGTGGACTGTACTATGCAATCTATTTAAGATTTTTTCTAAAGATGAAAACGTAATGATCATCAACAAGAACTATTAATAACTATGGAAAGAATAAATCGGACTTGAGCTAAGCGCGCCCTGGAATTTTCTTAAGAGTATAGACAATTTCCCAATAGGGAAGAATTGTTTCTAACTCTTCCAATTTGAATTTTGTTGTCACAATGCCGCCTTCGCCAGACTGTTTGTCTTGGATCAATTTTTTTTCAATAAGGGGGTCAGGCATATTAATATCAATAACCTTGCCAAGATCTTTCATTGAATTGTTCTGCATTTCAGTCAAGTTGACCGTAACTTCACCCTTGCCATCAGGTGTTTGTTTTTTTCCATAAAAAACAAGTGCTCTTAAAACATCTAATTCTTTTTCTTCAAGAGTCACGCGCTTGGACTCTTCTGTGAAAAGGTACTTATTGTACCAATCTGTAAAATCTGTCAGAAGTTTATGGTTAAGAATAGAGATTTTCTTTTTTCCTTCACCAAGATCTTCAACTTTCATAAATCCCAGGGACTGGTAAACTTCCATAATTTTATCAAGTTTGTTCGTGGGTGCCTGAAAAACTTGAATACAGTAATTTCTCAGTAGAGGATAGGGGATTACGAGACTGGTCTCTCCCTCTTTTTCACCAGCCTTGAAGCCAACAAGTGAGATAATAGCTGTAAGACGAGTGATCATATGGGGGGGGAACATATTGGTTGAATCTGTTTGAGTGGATTCTAAATTTTTAATCCGCTGGTTGGCATTTCTTAAGTGAGAGTTGACAGTTTTTACCATGGCTTTTAGCCATTCAGGGAAAGTCTTAAACTGGGCATAAAGAGCTTTAAAGGGGAGTTCAATGACCTCAGAGTCAACAGCGGCTTTTGCTCCCGCACTTCGAGGTTTATTATCAAAAAAAGCCATCTCTCCAAGCATTTCTCCAGGAACAAGCTCAGCAAGAACAATTTCACTTTCGCCTTTGGCTTTTGTAATTGCGATCCGGCCTTTTTTGATAACAAACATCGCGTCGGAAGGATCACCTTCGCGAAAAAGAATATCACCTTTTCTTAGTTGTTTTACGCCACCCAAAAAAGCTGCACCTTCAAAAGAACTGAATTTACCTTATAATTATTATGAAAGAGATTTAATGCAATGACTACGGGACAAAGGTCGTAATAAAGACATGTAAGTAATGATTCAATTTAATTCTCTTGCACGGTAACAAAAGTATTTCTTAAGCCTGCTTTTTGCACATCAAAATAAAATTTCTCTGCACATTTTAAGCTCAAGTTGATGCAGCCATGGGAGCGTCTTCGTCCAGTGGGTTTAGTATTAAAAAGACCATGAATGGCGACATTACCTATTATCCAAACAGTATAAGGCATTTGTGCCCCTTTGTAAGATCGCGTTTCACCGACAATATGTAACTTTTCGAGGCCAAAAGGGTTGACTCGATAAACTGTTGGCGTTCGACCATATTCTTTATCCATCCCTAAGAAACTATTTCGCCCTGGAGAAGCGAGACAACTATAGGCATGTTGATTATTAATTGCGACATCCAAATAGAATAAACCATCTTGTTTTTTTAAAAGTGTTGCCTCAAGGACATTTCCTTTGCCCCCTATTTTTTCAATACAATTTTCTGGATTTTGGGCACAGAGATTTTCAAAGTATTCTGCTAATTGTTGCTCTCGACGTTGAGGGTCGGTCACTCCCATACTAGCTTCAAGTTCTTCAGGCCAAGGATAGATATCATCGGGTTCATGTTCCATAATAGGTATTTTGAATGCGTTTGGAATGGTTTTTGGGGCCGAATCTGGCTTTCGACTTTCAGTGGGTTTTCCAATACAGCTTGTAATGATAAAGACAAGAACTAAAAAAATAGATCTGATTATAAGCACTCGCGCTCCCAATAAAAAGGTTGGTATTTTTAGGTTGTCATAATTAAAAGGATTTAAGAAGTCCAGACTGGTTCTTGAAACAGAATTTTGAGAATTCTTAAAAACAGTTTTTTTTAATCTACGAACCTTATATAAACATAATGCCTTGTGCCATTAATCACGATCTACGAGATACTAGATATCTCTAAATTCAACCAAATAGCATGTAAACTATTCCAATCAAAGGTATTAGCTTGCGAGCCCGTTCTTGCTCTTCTAGTTATTTCTACTAACCTCAATTCCCATGCGGAAAGGACATTCAGTTCATGAAAAATTTTATCCTTAGTGTTTTATTAGTTTCTGGATTTACCGCGGCAGCGAGCCTAGGCATAACCCCAATAGAGAACCCTTCTTTGATTTGTAGTCAAGAGGGTGGAACAGTAGTACTAAATACGCAGGATGAGCGTTTGTGGCAAGGTGAAGAAGCTACCGATACAGAGGGCTCAGAGCTGCCAGTTAAATCATTTGTTCGAATGCGTTGTCCGAACTGCTTTAATGTTGTCGCAACAGTCAGTCTCTTGGGTATGTCCTCTGATTTTACATATACATTCAGAGGCATTCCAGGCGATATCACAAATGCCACAGTATCCGTGACAGGTTTTAATGAGTTCGGTGAGCAGGTGGAAATTGCAAATATGTCTTGTCATCGAGCTGACTAAGTTTTTTAAACTCCTAGATTTTAACTTCCTTTTGCAAAGCAAATCTCTTTTAAGTCCTTAGATATTACTAATGAAGCCCCTGTTTTTTCAATGACGTCTTCTTTAGAAACACCGGGAGCCAGTTCTTTTAAAACAAATTGTTCATTTTCAATATCAATAACAGCAAGATCAGTAACAATACGATCAATACAGCCAACTCCAGTCAGTGGTAGCGTACACTTTTCTAAAAGTTTTGGTTCCCCATCTCGACTTGTATGAGTCATGGCAACAATCACTCGTTGGGCTCCAGCAACAAGATCCATAGCCCCACCCATGCCCTTGACCATTTTTCCAGGAACCATCCAGTTTGCGATACTTCCAGTTTGATCGACTTCCATCGCACCCAAAACAGTGAGATCAACATGACCTCCGCGAATCATGGCAAAGCTATCTGAAGAAGAAAAAAAACTTGCTCCAGGAACTGTTGTAATGGTTTGTTTGCCGGCGTTAATTAAGTCGGCATCAATATTATTTTCTGTAGGAAAAGGTCCCATTCCTAAGAGGCCGTTTTCACTTTGTAACATAACAAATTTATCTTGAGGAATATGGTTGGCAACAAGAGTTGGAATTCCAATTCCTAAGTTTACAACAAAACCATCTTCAATTTCTTGAGAAATGCGTTTTGCAATTTGATCTCGATTCATGGGTTGAGACATTTTCACTTTCCTTTATTTTGCGACCGTTCGTTGTTCAATGCGTTTTTCGTATTTTGGCCCTTGAATAATTCTTTGAACAAAAATTCCAGGCGTATGAATTTGATCTGGGTCCAATTCGCCCATTTCAACAATTTCTTCGACTTCAGCAACAGTGATTTTTCCAGCTGTAGCAACCATGGGATTAAAATTTCTTGCTGTTTTTCTATAAATCAGATTTCCAAAAGTATCCGCCTTCCAAGCTTTCACAAGTGCAAAGTCCCCAGTAATGGACTCTTCAAGAATATATTTTCTTCCATGGTATTCGCGTTCTTCTTTCCCTTCAGCCACTTGGGTTCCATATCCCGTAGGGGTGAAAAAAGCGGGAATGCCAGCTCCACCAGCTCTCAGTTTTTCGGCAAGTGTCCCTTGAGGAGTCAGTTCTACCTCTAACTCTCCACTTAAGAATTGCTTTTCAAAAGTGTCATTTTCTCCTACGTAGCTGGAAATCATTTTTTTTATTTGTCGTGTTTGAAGAAGAAGCCCTAATCCAAAATCATCCACACCGGCGTTATTTGAAACACAAGTGAGATTTTTAGCTCCAGAATCTCTGAGAGCTAAAATAAGATTCTCAGGAATTCCGCAAAGTCCAAACCCCCCGAGGAGAATGGTCATATTGTCTTTGACTCCTTCAAGGGCGGCTTTTGCTGAGGGGTAAATCTTCTTCATAAATTCTCCACAATCACAGCGACAGCCTCGCCTCCACCAATACAAAGACTTGCGCAACCATATTTTTTATTTTGAGTTTTAAGAGCGTGAATAAGAGTTGTAAAGATGCGAGCTCCACTGGCTCCGATGGGATGACCAAGAGCCACAGCTCCACCATGCACATTGACTTTTGCATCGGGGATATTGAGTTCTTTCATTGCTGCCATTGTGACAATACTAAAAGCTTCATTGATTTCCCAAAGATCAATATCGTCAGCTTTGAGTTGAGCTTGGTTGAGGGCTTTTTTCATGGCACCAACAGGGGCTGTTGTAAACCATTTAGGGTCATTGGCAAAATGAGCTTGTGTGATAATTTTTGCCAATGACTTAAAACCATTTTTCTTAACACTTGCAGATGATGATAAAACAACAGCCGCTCCGCCATCATTAATTTTGCTCGCATTGGCTGCCGTAATAGATCCCTCTTTATCAAATGCAGGTCTCAGTGTGAGCATTTTTTCGAATTGAGCTTTTCCAGGCTCGTCATCAATTTTAATCTGTAGAGTTTCCTTTTTATTAGGGACTTCAACAGCAATAATTTCTTCGTTAAACCAACCTTTTTTTTGTGCGGTTTGAGCTTTCTCATAACTATTTTTTGCAAAGGCATCTTGTTCTTCTCGATTAGATTTGTATTCACGAACACAAAGCTCAGCAGCATTGCCCATATGAAAATCATTATAAGGATCCCAAAGGCCATCTTTAAGCATGGAATCTATCATTTTTACATGTCCCATACGGTAACCGCTCCGAGAGTTTTCTAATAGATGGGGAGCCAAACTCATATTTTCTTGGCCACCAGCGACTGCGATTTGATGGCGACCTAATTGAATTGCATCGGCAGCGAGCATAATTGATTTTAAACCAGAACCACAAACTTTATTAATGGTCATACAAGGGACAGAACTTGGAAGTCCAGCAGCTAAGGCGGCTTGTCTTGCGGGGGCTTGGCCGACACCAGAAGTAAGGACATTTCCCATAATGCACTCTTCAATTTGTTGAAGCTCAACACCGGCTTTTTTAATAGCTGAAGCTATAGCTGTTGCTCCTAATTGAGGGGCTGCTACGGTTGAGAGGCTTCCAAGAAAGGATCCAATGGGTGTTCTTTGAGCACTGAGTATAAATACATCATTTGACATCTTATGACCTCCGTCGTCATTAAGCGGGAGTTGTTAATAGCATCAAGTTGTCTTAGGATTTTATATCGAAGTCAATGCTCGTACAGCTTAACATTATTTTTTTCTTTGTTGCTTCGTCGTTGCGGTATTATACATACAGCATCCTCCTCGCTCCTCGCAAAAAAATAATGTTAAGTTGTACTAAGGGCTTTTTATGAAGCTTTTTTATATTCG
>JAGRAB010000142.1 GCA_020435085.1 Bdellovibrionales bacterium
GCATCTCGTTCGATTTCAACTTGTTGAAATCGAGTGCGGAAATATTCGCTTTTGTCATTTTTAAATTTTTGAATTAAATTATCGAGTTCGTTTGGATCTCTTTGATACTGATAAATGGCATATTCTGCTTCACTTCTAAACGAATAGCTTTCTACAATTTCATGAGCCAGTTGTTGAATCTTTAAAAGATCAGAAGGAACACTTCCCCCATCGATCTCTTTTTGAACAGTAAACAAAGCTGGATAAAAACTGTAAACAACACCAAAATGAATATTTTCGTACAAATTAGGGCCAAGTAAGTTTTGATGGCGACCCACCATAAATGAACCAACAATACGGTAAAGAGCTCGCTTCATTGCAAGATCGTTATAACCTTGCTGAGCCAAGTAAAGTAAAGCTCCAATTTCTGCATAACTTTCTGCTCGGTGAACTGTTGCTTGATTTTCATAATCTCCTGTTTCTTGCTTAACCGTATAATATGGGTCTAAACAATGAAATGTTTCATGAAGATCCGCAAGAAGTGCAAATTCTTTTTTAGAAAATTGAACCTGAATAGATTTACCCTGATACTCTGATGTGGATTGCATTTGCTTCCAATAGAGCATTCTTTCAGATTCTTCTTGAGCAGTACTTTCTGGCTGAGCACCAAACACGACACAAATTCTTTTATTGGTACCTTTAATTTTTATGGGAACAGCCACATTGATTCCCGAATCAAAGTAATCTCCCACAAGATCTGCTGATGAGTCATCTAAAGCAACATGAATACGATCAGAAATATAATCACTGACCGCTTGATTTCTCTGTTTTGCAATATTTTTTGGATTTTCAGGATTTTCAATATTTAAATTTTGAATACGTTGCGCGAGATCCACTCGATCAATGTAAACAATTGTATGTCGAGGTGATGAGTTTTCAAACGTACGCTGTAAATCCCAAATACGCTGTGAATACTCCGCATTTGCGAAACTACATACTGAATAAAAGAAACTAAAAATTAAAAAACTTCCCCTCATAATCATTCCCCTATTTTTCCCCGCTGAAAAGCAGTTCCAAATAAATCACAAATTCAGAGAAGGATTTTCAAGAATTCACTCAAATTGTCAGAATTTCACTGTACGTAGCGAGTTAAAAAATTTTTACCTGTACGTAGATAACTTCTATTAATTATGACTATATAAAAGACTTATAATACAAACCTCATCGGGGACTTGTGAAGTTGAACAGTCATTTTTTGGAATCGGTATAACAAAATATGAGATGGTTCTTAAGAGTCTTTTTTCTTTAGGAATGCAAAATACTTAGATTCTAAAACATCGGTCGTAAAGGTGCAGTCGGGCTTGCCACAGGCCACATCTTCTGGATGCACCACTCGTCCCTCTTCTGTCTCTGTAGCCATAAAATAGTGTTGCCCTAGTTGATAAAGCAAACTTTCTTCTTTGTTACATGTATCGCAATAATACGGCACCTGGATAGACTCCAACGTACTTCGCGGAGGTAAAAAACCAACGACAACATTAATTTGATTCACAACTGAAGGGAGTACGTTTCTTAAAAGAACATCACAATCTTCTGGAATTTTTCGAGTCCAGGTGATCCAGTTTTTAATACCAACAGAATTGATATAATTTACTTTTTCTAAATCAATGATGAGTTTTTTTACGCCCTGAAGGGGAAGATCAAAAAGCGGTGAGCCTTCGCCAATATACCCAATAAGCTCAACAGAGAGCTCATCTTTATTTCTTGCATGCTTCATTTCGTTAGCCAAAACTTAAACCCTTCAAGTTTTCCAGATATTGTCCTTAAATCTGTAGAGTTTGACAACGCTTACGTCATAAAAAGCAAAAGCTTAACATTCCAAAACGAAAAGCCGTTTCTATATACCAGAGTTATGCCGCTCCCCTTCATCCACTCGACTCTCAATCCCACCTTTAAGGTTTGGACGATAGGCCAGGCGACGAATATCATAATCGAAACTACTCCCAGCTATAGCTGCCGTTTGCCACTCTGGTCCCATACGAATCGCATCCACAGGGCAAGCCTCTTCACAATATCCACAAAAAACACAGCGAAGCACATCGATTTCATAAGCAATGGGGTATTTTTCAACAGTGGGATCTTCGTGCTCTGCCGCAGTAATTTTAATACACTGAGCAGGACAATTCGTCGCACAAAGCATACAGGCTGTACAGCGAAGAGCTCCATCTTTTTTAACTGTTAAAACATGATTCCCCTTAAAACGAGGACCATATTCATATTGCTCTTCTGGATAATTGAGAGTTGGCATTCCTTCTTTATTAAAAATATTTGTTACCATTTTTTTAAAGGTAAAACCCATTCCGGAGAGAATTCCTGGAAGGTACCACTTTGAGAGCTCACTTGGACGTTGTACGATACTCATAAGTTCCCTCTTTTTTGCGTGAAGTAATTGGACTTTAATGACTGCATCACTGGGGCCTCTTGATGAGCCTCTACAGCTTGCCCCCTCAATCCTTGTGAAGCTTCTGAAAGAGTGAGAGCTGTTTCTACAATTGTTGTCACAGCTTTCACTTTTTGCTCACGCCCCTCAAAGTTGATATAAGTTCCTGACTTTTCCATAAATGTTTTCATTGGAATTTGCCAAATATTTGTAGTAACGCCATCAAGGGCAGATAACTTTCCAGCTGTCATCCAAATGATATTTTCAGCTTTGCTGAATAATCCAATTTTCTCATCAAGATCTGGATAAAACATTTGGTTTTCTGGTCCCGCAACAACGACTGTTTTTATTGCTCCAGAAGAGATTTTTTGTTTTAAATCCTCCCACTTTGTGGAAATCGCTTGGCTAGAAAGAATTTTCAACAGACCTTTTGTATTTGGATTTCGATCTCCTCGTAAAAGAAGTCCATCAAAAGAATCAAAACTGTCTTCATTGTTTTTCCAATGATAAATTTGTTTTGAACCAAACTCTTCTGCAAAGAGTTTTATAAGATCTGACGTTTCTTCAACCGTATATTGACCAGTGACAACAAGAGCCACTTGATCTTTGTTTTCAGCAATAGCTGCTTTTAAATGTTGACCTGCACTTATGGCCACATCTACAGGAGCACCTTCTTGAGTTTGCCCTGATTTTTTAATCAGTCCCGAGAGCAATCGCACCTCTTTATTTGCAAACTTATAG
The DNA here is from genome assembly GCA_020435085.1 of Bdellovibrionales bacterium. GTDB lineage: Bacteria > Bdellovibrionota > Bdellovibrionia > Bdellovibrionales > UBA1609 > JABSOQ01. Next base: position 3,161 of record JAGRAB010000142.1, read on the forward strand.
ACATTTCGGCCTTCGTCACACATCCAATACCCATTTACATCAGGGTTGAAACGTGGTTTCACACGCCAAGCCCCTTCTTCGTTGTAATACACTTTTATTGCACAGCCCGTAGAACACCCTGTACAAATGGAATCTCCATCTTTGAGATACCAAACCCGTTGACGAAATCGAAAGTCTTTCGATGTCAACGCACCGACAGGACAAATATCCACTGTATTGAGAGAATACTTGTTATCAAGTGGTTTATTTTTAAAAGTACCAATTTCGCTACGATCACCTCTGTTAAAAATCCCAAGCTCGTTTGTTTTCGTCACTTCTTCAGTAAACCGCACACAACGCGAGCAAAGAATGCAGCGTTCAGAATCTAAAACTATCGTTGGACCTAAATCGACCACTTTATGTTTTTTGACTTTCCGCTCAGCCATTTCAGGATCATACTTACCATACTCCATATATTGATCTTGAAGTCCACACTCCCCCGCCTGATCGCAAATAGGGCAATCCAAAGGATGATTGATGAGATGAAAGTCGAGCCCCCACTTCACCGTGTCTTTTACTTTTTCAGAGTTGTTATTAATGACCATTCCCTCTTGAACAACCGTATTACAAGCAATTTGAAGACGAGGATTGCCTTCAATCTCAACCATACATAAACGACAAACGCCCGCAATAGAAAGGCCTGGGTGCCAACAATAATGAGCTATGTTTGCATCGAGTTGTTTAAACGCCTCAATAATGGTCGTTCCTTCTTTCACTTCAACTTCTTGACCATTGATTTTACATTTGAGCATGGAGACTTCCTCTCACTTTAGATCGACCTTCTCTGACGAAAAATTCAAATTCATCTCTAAATTTACTGACAAAACTCAATGCCGGCATTGCCGCTGCATCTGAAAGTGCGCAAATTGTACGGCCCATCATATGCTCAGAAACCTTTGTGATTAAATCAATGTCTTGCAACCGTCCGTCACCTTTTCGAATGCTATGAACAATTTTATTCAGCCAGCCCGTTCCCTCACGACAAGGCGTGCACTGGCCACAAGACTCATGATGATAGAAGTGCATAATGGTATCAAGAAGATCGACCATGCAGTTAGAGTCATCAATAACTATGACCGCACCTGAACCTAACATTGATTTGAGTTCCGCCAGTTTTTCATAATCCATTGTTGCTCTTTCACATTCTTCAGCTGTCAAAACTGGTGCTGAAGATCCACCAGGAATAACGGCCTTTAATTTACGGCCTGGCTTTAAACCTCCAGCTAATTGAATTAAATCCATCAATGGAATTCCCAATGGAACTTCAAAGTTCCCTGGTTTTTGAACATTTCCACTCACTGAAAAAAGCTTTGTTC
>JAGRAB010000143.1 GCA_020435085.1 Bdellovibrionales bacterium
CGATTGTAGAGTAAACGGCTTGATCAACTCTCTTGAGCATGGAGGTCAAGATAAATCCAGGTTTGATCCAGTTCTGATTGCTATCAACACCAATTGCTAATTTTTTCTTTTCCTCAGCGGCATCAAAGACTCCAGAGTTTGATGCGCCAGCCGCTACAAATATAACATCAACACCTTGATTATATTGATTAAGCGCAAGTTCTTTCGATTTTGCGGGATTATTCCAAGCCTCGCCAGAAACACCAATATAGTTTTCGATCACTTGATCTTTGGGCTTAACATATTTAACTCCTGCTATATAGCCCATTGAAAACCTACGTATTAAGGGGATGTCCATACCTCCAATAAAACCAATCTTTGTTCCTTTTGATTTCATAGCGGCAAGAGCACCAACCAGGAAAGAACCTTGATGCTCTTCAAAAAGTAAAGAGCGAACATTTGAAGAATTCACCTGGCCATCAACAATAGCAAATTTAACTTGGGGGAATTGTGCTGCAATTTTTTTAACAGCCTCTGTTTGAGCAAATCCAACCCCAATAACTAGATCATATTTTTTTTTAGCAAACTGACGGTGTAAATTTTCTAGGGAATTGATATCTGTGGCTTCAACATATTTAAGTTCAATTCCTAAATTTTTCTCGGCCAAAGTGGCCCCTTGATAAGCGGCAGAATTAAATGATTTATCGTCCTTCCCCCCTTTATCAAGCACAAGACCAACTCTTAGTTTCTCTGCTGAAAAGCTGTTAAATGGCAAAATGATACAAAAAGTTAAAAAAAGAGGCAGGCTGTGTTTTAAAAATGATCTAAGCATTTGATATTCCTGATTTATTTCTTAATTGTTTAAGTTCTCATCTATGTATAATGAATAGTTTCAACGGGGTCAAAATAAATAATAAAATGGGCAAATTATTTAAAAATGAGGTATATTACTGGTGCAGTGATGCAGTTATTCTTTTTGATTAGGAGGCGATCATGGATAAAGCAACTGTTTTAAATGTTGGTTTGGGTAACACTCTAATGAGTCACACAACATCAGGAGGAGCTGATTTAGCTCAAAGAATAGCTCCTTCGCCGACCTCGGAATTACCTTATCAAGAGATTCAATTAAAAGAAGGTGAAGTTATATTTAAGGAAGGTGATTTCGCAAAAGGTCTTTACTATGTTCAAGAAGGCTGTGTGAAGATGATGGTTAACAGAGCTCATGCTCGTGGAAGAACGACGACCAATGAGTATGTCACAAAACTTGTCGGAGCTGGAGAGTTTTTTGGCTATAAGGCTTTGATTAAAAAAAGGGTATCATCATCCAAGGCCATTGCTGTAAAACCTACTAAAATTTGGTTATATTCTAAGGAGGCCGTTGAAAGAGCTATTTCAAGCTCGAATCCTTTGGTTAGAATGCTATTAACTCAAGCTGTGAATGATATTGAAAACTATGAGACAACCAGTCAATTGCATTATTTAGCTTCCGTTCAAGAGCGGATTGCTTATCAATTGATTTTGTTGGCAGATAAATTTGGAGTTGTTTCAGAAAAAGGGATCTCTTTAAATTTGAAATTAACTCGCAATGAGTTTGCTCAGTTGGCAAGTACGATTAATGAATCCTTATCAAGACACCTGACGGAGTTTAAGTCAGAGGGCTTAATAGACATTAATGGTAAGGAAATTATTATAAAAGACAAAGATGGCTTGATGAAAAAATCAGGAAACTATACATAGAAGAGGTGAAAAACCTCAAAATTATAGGATATGTAGAAAGTTGTTATATAGATAAAT
>JAGRAB010000144.1 GCA_020435085.1 Bdellovibrionales bacterium
AAAACAAATTTTTTAATTTTTCAGAATTGAGAGAACTATCAGATATTAAAAGAGCCTTTATCTGCTCCAATGTAAATCCTAGATGTTTAAATTTTTTTATTTGAGAAGCCCGCTCTAGCTGGCTTTCATCGTAAATTCGATATCCACTCTCACTCCTCTTTTCACAAACGAGGAGTCCTAATTCTTCATAAACTCTTAGCGCGCGCTGGGTCACACCAGATTTTTTTGAAAACTGACCTATACTCAATTTATTTTTCACTTTCACCTCAAGCTAAGGCTAAAGTTTGACATTGGGTTAAGGTCAAGAAAAATATTTATTTATATCTTTTAATTAAATGATACCCAAACTGAGTTTGAACAGGTGATGAAACCTCATCAACTCCTAAGGCAAATGCAGCTTCCTCAAAGCTAGGAACCATGCGCCCACGACCAAACTCTCCAAGATCACCGCCCTGACGGCCTGAAGGACACTTTGAAAATTTTTGAGCCAAATCTTCAAAACTCTGGCCTTCGCCCATCTTTTTTAATAGATCTTCTGCTTCATGTTTGGCATCGACAAGAATATGTTTTGCAGCAACTGATGTCATGACTTCCTCTTTTCTTTGAAACTTTCATTTGGGTTAAAATCTATAAAATCCATATGCCCTCGTCAACCCATGAGATTCTATATATTTTGCCTTGGTTCCTTTCTCTTTTTCGTGTATTTAATGTTGCTTATGCAAGAGCCGCAAGAGCAACGACCACTTTTAAGACTTCTTCAACATACAAAAAACCATCGCCCTCAATTGATCTTGGCGACGCTTTACTCAATTCTCAATAAAGTTTTTGATATTGCCCCAGAAATTTTAATTGGTATGGCAATCGATGTCGTTGTTCGAGGTCAAGAGTCTTTTCTCTCACAATTTGGTATCCACGAAACTTGGGATCAAATTCTCCTTCTTGGAGTTTTGACCTTTTTTATTTGGCTCGGTGAATCGATTTTTGAGTATTTACTTCTTATTCAATGGCGAAATCTCGCTCAATGGATTCAACATGGGCTTCGCTGTGAAACTTACAATCATGTTCAAAAATTGGATTTTAATTTCTTTGAAGACCAATCCTCTGGCAATCTGACTTCTATACTTAATGACGATATCAACCAACTTGAGCGATTTTTAGATGGCGGTGCCAATCAAATGATTCAAACGGCCACGGCTGTGATCGGTGTTGGAGCCGTCTTTTTTTATATTTCTCCACAGATTGCCACCTTTGCATTTTTACCTATTCCCGTCATATTGATTGGAGCTTTTTATTTTCAAACGAAAGCCACTCCTCTTTATGCCGAAGTCCGCAATAAAGTTGGTCTTCTCAGCAGTCGAATCAATAATAATATTGCAGGGATTCAAACCATTAAAAGCTTTACTCAAGAATATTTTGAATCTCATCAGCTCCGCCAACAAAGTAGTGATTATGTTTCATCAAATAAAAAAGCCATTGCTGTTTCTTCTGCTTTTATTCCCATTATTCGTATGGCTATTTTGAGTGGATTTCTTGCAACATTTATTCTTGGAGCTTCAAAAGTTATCGATGGAACTCTCAATGTGGGAGCTTACGGCGTTTTAGTCTTTTTAACACAAAGACTTCTTTGGCCACTCACAGGTATGGCGGCCACCGTTGACCTCTATGAGCGCGCCATGGCCTCTACCCGTCGTATCTTAAACCTTCTTAACGAACCTATTCATATCAAAGATGGCCAGGAATCTATCGATTCCCCTTTAGGTCACTTTGAGTTTAAAGATGTTAATTTCTCTTATAAAACAGGGCCTACGATTCTAAAAAATATCCACCTTGAAATTCTTCCTCATAAAACTACAGCTTTTGTTGGTTCTACAGGATCTGGAAAAAGCACTCTTGTTAAATTACTTCTTCGGTTTTATGAACCCAACTCTGGTGATATTTATTTGGATTCAAAAGATATAAAGTCTATAGATCTCAACTCCTTAAGAAAAAATATTGGTCTTGTTTCTCAAGACGTTTTTCTTTTTCATGGAACTGTCAAAGAGAATATTGCTTACGGAAACCCTAAAGCCTCTGAAGAAGAGATTCAAAATGCAGCTCGAATGGCTGAAGCCGATGAGTTTATTCAAAATTTACCTCAAAAATACGAGACTATTATTGGTGAACGCGGACAAAAACTCTCTGGTGGCCAAAGGCAACGTCTTTCTTTGGCACGTGCTCTATTAAAAAATCCACCTATTCTTATTTTAGATGAAGCCACTAGTGCTGTTGATAACGAGACCGAAGCGGCCATTCAAAGATCACTGAGTCGAGTGGCAAGAGGGCGTACTGTCATTATGATTGCCCATCGACTCTCCACCATTGTTAATGCTGATCAAATTTACGTTATTGAACGTGGTCAAGTCGTTCAACAAGGGACACATGCCACCCTCATTCATGAAATGGGCACCTATCAATCACTCTGGAATGTTCAAACGGGAAGCCTGCCCCCAACGGAGAGACGCCACGAAACCTTGCCGAACAGTTGAACCATTTAAACTTTGAAGGTTCACTTTGCCACCAGCATTGTCGGTAGATAATTCTGAAACCCAGTTTTTAAATGGCATAGCACTGGTTGAGCCTAAATTAAAATCTCCCAACCCAAAAATACGGGTACTACTTTGAAGTGATAGATGAGATAAAAAGTTTCTTATTAGCTGAGGTTTTTCATCAGAAAAACTAGCATATACACTATCATAAGAAAGTCCTGAAACGGTTACTTGTACTGATTCTCCACGAATATCTGACATACAAGACATTAAAACTTGCTCTTGAACAAGCCCACCCCCATGAGTTAAGTCTTCAACTGTGACCTGACTATTTTCCTCACACACTGGTTCATAGCGGACATTAAACCCTTGATCTGTTTTGATGATAAAAAATTTTTTAATTTTTACTCGTACAGGCAATACTTCAGAAAATATATT
>JAGRAB010000145.1 GCA_020435085.1 Bdellovibrionales bacterium
TTAAAATTCCAAATGCTATAAGGATCGATATTGACAATTTCCTCGTATCAGACCCATCAACTCTTGGACAAGGCTTGTTTTTCTTATAAATTATCGACATAGAAAGAAAAGATGTATCTACATTTTATCTCTTATTTGATTCTTCAAAACGTGTTGAAGTAGAAATAGATCAATTTCGATTGTCTACACAAAAATTTTTAAATCAATATCTAGAAAGTCAGAGACTACTCAAAACAACTCCCTCTATTTTTAAAACCTTTCCTCCCCATCCATTTACAAAACACAGCCTCCACTGGCCTGTTGATCTTTCTTTAAGAAACAACCGACTCGGAAACCTTTTAGCTCAGTTTCAGTCTTATTATTATGGATACCCTTACTTTCACGGCGGAGTTGATATCATTTCCCAAGCAGGAGAACCTGTCTTTGCAACAGTGGATGGAAAAATTGAAGCTGGTTTTTATAATTACGTCGCTTCAGGAAATGGATATTTTGAAAAAAAGTTTATCCCTTATGGTGAACACAAAGGCAAAGAAGAAGCGCGAGATCAATATTTTGAAATTGCCATTATTCATAAGTCTGGATATCGCTTTGAATTCCACCATATTGATCCCAACAAAATACCAAACGACATACTCATAAAAATAAAATCAGGTGGGTCGATAAAAGTCGGAGAAATCATTGGGTATGTTATCCCTTTTCACTCAAAAACTCTCGGTGAAAATTATGATCATATTCATTATAATATCATTAGCCCTTCTGGAATAAAAATGAACCCAGAGTGGTTTTCTCAATTGATCTCAGATCGTGTTTCACCAAAAATCTCAGCTCTATGGGTCATGGATACACAAGGGCAATTGACTCCCGTTCATGAAGGTTTTCAACTCTCCTTTAATCCTACAGAGTTTATTGTTGAAAGTTTTGATCAAAAAGATGACCTCTTCTATTTTCACCAACCTCATAAAATAACTTTATTATTCGAAAGTGGACAAAAAACTGAATGGAATTTTTCTTATGCTTTGGCAGATGAAAATTTCATGCCTCCAAATATTTTTGATTACTTTGTGCCTTTTATTAGTATTAATCATCAAAAAATTTATACCGAAGGCGATTACGACCATTTTCGTTTTTTTAATCGACTGCAAATACCACCAGGTGCCAGCGGACCGTTTTCTATTATTATTGAAGATGCTCACGGGAACACCGCAAAATTTTCTGCAACCATTTTACCATAAAGGAATACTGTATGCTTATTCAAAGAATCACAAAAATATTTATTATTGCAATAGCCCTTGGCTTCCAACATTATGCAACAGCAAGTGAAGATGCTATCAGCCTTAAAGCCTTTAATGGCGAGGACCTCCCTATGACTGTTGTTTCTTACAAAGAGGTTTCGCAATTATTCTCATATATCATGAAGCAAAAATATATTCCATTTGATTTAGTTGCTGATGGTTGCCATGCTCGTGCTCAGCAAATTGCCGACCTTGCTGCCTATAAAAAAATTATTGGAGCCAAGATTGTTGTTGAAGCCAGCCCTGAAAAGCAATTGCTCATTCACGCTTCAGATGGACCCTGGATTGCTCATTGGGATTATCATATTGCCCTTGTCATTATGGTAAAAACCTACGATGAAAAATTAAAACCCTATGTTATTGACCCTACATTTTTTTCTCAACCCGTTCCACAAGAGCTTTGGCTTGAAAAGATTTTTGAAAATACACCTCTAGAAAATCAAAAAGCTTCACAAATATATTATGTCTCTCGATTTACCCTTGATCCTGGTGGAAAAAATATCGTATTTGACTCTTTACCTGCTCGCTTAGAACAAGAAATACCTGGTATGTTAAATATATTCTCTATTAATTTAAAAAATATGGGTACCTTCTATGAAAAATGTATTATCAAAGATCTTCGAACTAAAAAAGAAACTATTGGTGGTCTTGATAAAGAGTTAGTTCCTGACTTTCAAAAATTTGAAATTTGCAAACCAGCAGGAATCTAAAGCTATCTCTTAAAAATTGCAAATACCTGTAAAACCAATGCCAATAGGATCACAGGAGATACCAGCCATCTGAGTGCAAAAATCCAGTGACCGTATATTTTTTCAGAAGAGTGATGTTCTTCCGAGTTAAGCTCAAATGCTTGCTTTTTTTGAGCATCACTCACTAAATATAAAACAACTTGTGAGGTAATTAATGCCGCCACAGGAAGACCCCAGTTAATTAAAAGACCATCTAAAAATTCCAGAAACCCTTGGCCACCAATATGAATTTCTTGAAAAACTGAGGTCGAAAGAGCTGGTAAGAGAGCTAAAATAAAACAAGCACCTCCAGAAACCCATACGGCTCGAACTCGTCGAAACCCTAGAGACTCTCTCGCATTAGAAACAATCGTCTCTAACAAACCAATGCTCGCCCCCAAAGCCGCTAAATAGAGACAAACAAAAAATCCCACTCCAAATAAATAACCATTAGAAATAGTTTGAAAAAGTTTTGGCACTGATCGAAAGAGCATCTCAGGACCTGACACAGGTGCCGTTCCAACCATGACCAATGGAAAAATAAGAACACCTGCAAAAATACTGATAAATGAATCCATAGTTGCCACTCGGAAACCCGCAATGGGAATATAAGCACGATCAGAAAGATAACTTCCAAACGTGACCATCATTCCAAACCCAATGCTTAAAGTAAAAAACACGTGGCCAACAGCTTGCCCTAAAGATTCTAACGTTAATGATGAAAAATCTGGGTAAAGAAAAAATCTCAGTGCATTAGGAGCCGACTCTAAACTTAGAGATTTTATGGCCAAACCAATGAGTAAAATGACAAATAAAGGCATCATATAGCCAACAGCTTTTTCAATACCCTCTTCAACATCTTTGGCAACAATCACGATAACTACCAAAAGATGAACACTGGTAAGTAAAACCTGAAGCCAACCATTTTCTAATAATAATTTTAAACTTTGATCGGCTTCAAAAGAAACATTTACAATGAGAGCCATTGAAAGCTGAGTGAGATAATGAAGAACCCATCCACTAATGACGGCATAATAGGCAAGAACAATCAGACAGAGAACAACGGAACCAATCCCTAACCATTTCATCTTCGATACTCGTGATTGATTAGGAGAATTCTTATGGTCTTCCAAAACTATATCAATAGCCCGCATCACACCACTTCTTGTGGTTCGACCTAAAATTAACTCCCCAACAAGAAGAGGCATCCCAAGAATAAACACCAAAAAAACATAGAGGAGAACAAACGCGCCACCTCCATTTTCAGAAACTATATAAGGGAATCGCCAGATATTACCAAGTCCAAAAGCTGAGCCAATGGCGGCAAGATAAAACCCTAGTCGTGTGCCCCAAGTACCGCGCCCCGCCCCCATAGCCTTTATATTTCCTCTTGATAAAAATCAGAGCTTTCTAACTCAAAATCTCCGTTTTCACCAATCTCATAACTCACCGCTAAATCTTCTAATTGTTCCAATTGATTTTCACTATCAAGAGCTGGACCTTTTCGCTTGCTTCTTCGTTTTTTCATCACAAAAATCCTTAAAGGCACACCCTGAAGGTCAAAGGCTTCGGCGAGTCGTTTTGAAATAAATCGTCGATAGGCCGGCGTCACTCCTCGCGGCTCATTGGCAAAAGCAATGAAGCTTGGTGGCACTTGCCCCGTTTGCGTGAGATAATAAAACTTCACATCTTTGGTTCCAAATACAGGAGCCGGTGCTCCTCGAATGACATCCATGAAAAACTGATTCAATTTTGAGGTCGGAATTTTTTTATGAAGCTTTTCATTCAATTCAATCACATGACTCAATAACCGATCAACCCCTTTCCCTGTTTTTGCACTAACAAATTCTAGAGGAATATCTGGAAAAAAGTGAAATTGTCTTGCCACTTGATAGCGAAATTGCTCTCTGAAGTGTTCAATGTTTTTTTCAGCCAAATCAATTTTATTAGCAACCAGTATAATGGCTTTGTGTTGCTCAATGCAGTATTCCACCATTCTGGCTTCTTGCACACTGACATTATCTAAAGCATCAACAAGTAGTAAAACAACATCCGATTTACGAATAGCTTCTTTGGTTTTATGAGCAGAAAGTCTTTCAACACCTTCATCGCGTTTTGAATTTCTTCTTAATCCTGCGGTATCGACCAAATGAAAAATTTGATCTCCATACTCAAAAGACTCTTCAACGGAATCTGCTGTTGTACCAGAAACAGGTGATACCAACATTCTTTCTTTTTTCAAGAATTGATTACAAAGAGAGGACTTTCCTGCGTTGGGTTTTCCTATAATACAAAGCCGAATTCCTTCAGACTGTTCTTCTTGTTTACTTTCCGCATGAATTCGAATCCATTCCACAATTTCATCGATTCCAAAATCTCTTTCAAAAGCCGCGGGAATAACATCCATTCCGTATTTATAAAACTCTGCGGTTGCAATATCTGCATCAAGGATGTTATCAATTTTATTCACCACAATCAAAAATGGTTTTGCCGACTCTTTGGCAATTCGAATAATGTCATCATCTTCAGGAACAAACCCAACTCGACCATCGACAATCACAACAAGAGCTCCAACAGACTCAATGGCTGCTAGTACTTGCTGTTTGATTAAAGGTGAAAATCCTTCTTTATCATCGGTAATTCCACCCGTATCCATCATTTCAAAATGAAAACCCCACCACTCAGCAGACTCCACAAGAATATCTCTTGTGACGCCGGGCTGGTTTTTAACAAGAGCCTTACGCGTTCGTGTGAGTTTATTAAAAAGAGTTGATTTGCCAACATTGGGTCGCCCAATAACAGCCACTCTAGAGAGATTGTGGGGTAACATAGCCCAACTCCTTCATGATCTGTTCATCTTTTGACCAATTCTTTTTAACCTTTACATGAAGGTCTAAAAAAACTTTTGTATCAATTAATTTTTCAATATCTCTGCGTGCTTCAGAGCCAATTCTTTTTAATGACGATCCGCCACGACCAATCACAATGCCTTGATGAGAATCCCGACTCACCCAAATTTCCGCATGAATTTTTGTCAAATTCGGCTGCGATTCATCAAATTTTAAGATATGAACAGCTAGCCCAAAAGGAACTTCTTGATGAAGATATTCAAAACATTTTTCACGAATAAGTTCTGCAGCCATTTGTTTCATATTTTGAGTCGTATAGATTTCTTCATCAACCAGAGGAGCTCCTGTTTCTGGTAAATTCTTTTTTAACCACTCAAAAACATCTTCTTTCATTAAAGGGGCGTTTTTTAAAGCCGAGGCCTTAATACTTTCAATCCCTGCTTTTTCTAACATCTCTTTAAGGACAAGAATGCGGTGCTTTTCTGGGCGATCAATTTTAGTCACAATCCCTAAAACCGGCTTCTTACTTTTTTGAGCAAGAGCAATGAGCTCATGAAAAACATCTGGTGATTTTGCATCTAATTGTAAAAGTAAGAATAAAACATCAACATCTTCCACTACCGATTGAAACTCTCCCGAAAGAAAATGATTCAAACCTGCCTGGGGTCGCACCACTCCAGGTGCGTCCACAAAAATAGCTTGAAAATCTTCATTCGTAAGAACCCCTGTCACTCGCTGTCTTGTGGTTTGAGGTTTAC
>JAGRAB010000146.1 GCA_020435085.1 Bdellovibrionales bacterium
AGCCATGCAACCCAAATATTTCTCATCCATCTTCTAAAAAGAAGAAACATCATCAAGCCGGCTCCAATTTGACTGAGAGCGGACATAAAATTAATTCGAGTAGCAACATTTCCAAATGGGATATAGCCCATCAAGTGAGCCAGTATTGTATACAAAGGATACCCAGGAGGATGGGCCACTCCAAGACGATAAGCGACTGTAATCAACTCCCCACTATCTCCACCAGGAACTGTTCGACAAACTGTAAGAAAATAAATAAGAAAACAAAAAAGACCTAATGGTAAATACTCTAAAAAAAGTCTTTTATACGAAGGGTTTTCTACATGAGAAAGTCTTGAAAAAAACGACAACCCACTTTCATCATTTGATGTTAAAGCATCAAAATGAAGCCCAGCCTCATGGGCACATTTATCAGGTAATACTTGTTTTTGTTTTTCAAGTATTGGTTGATCGTCATCAAATGATTTTTTTTTCTGCTTTTTTTTACTTGAGCGTCCCACTCTCTTGAACCATCCATGGTTAAAGTAGCTCCATTATTGTAACTTTGATTATGGTTTAGGGGCTATGGGGCCTAGGTCTAAAATTCTTAAATAAGCCCCCCCTGCATAGAGGTCCTGCTGCGTTACTCTCACTCCCCACTCTCTCTCTTTCTATATATTTATCGGAGAATCCTTATGTTTCATTGTGAGATCGTCTCACAGAAAGACTTCTCCTCCTTTGTCTAATGAATTGTCGCTATCAAATTTCTAATCAAAATCTCAGCTCTCATTGATTATATCTCACTCTCGCATGGCATGGACTATGCTTTAGTACAGTAAAGGAACCGTCATCATCGACGATGGCTTATAAAAACCGGGGGGAAATTATGACTCATTTTGGACATTGCCCAGCTTGCAACCAACAAATTCCACAAGAAAGATATTTTAATGATTCTGTTATCTGCGAATGCGGATGGAATCGATCACTCAAAGCAAAAGCCGTTTCTGCAAAGCAAACAGATCGCACTTGTATTGCGATCTTTATTTTTGCCGCTCTTCTTATTGGTAGTTTTATTCAAGCTGTAAACTGGGATAAGTACTTTTTCACAATTATTCCATTAAAGACACAACAAGTTCTTGGAATGGCCTCGGCTCAGCAACTCACAAAAATCGCTGATATTTGCATGGAAAGAAAAAAATATACTTGTGCTGAACAAGCCTATGCAGATGCTTATAAAAAAGAACCCACAAACCTCACTCACTTAGAAAAATTAGGTGAGCTCCAAGTGAAGCAAGAACTCATGCTATCTGCGACAAAAACTTATGATCTTTATTTTGGAGCCAATGGAAACTCATTTGAAGCAAAGTACAATTATGCAAAGGCCTTAGCAGCAACAAATAATACAGAAAAAGCAGAAAAATATTTTAAAGAAGTTTTAAATGCAAAACCTGATACTCTTCAAATCACTGTGACTCGTCATTATATTAATATGCTTGTTAAAAATGATGAGTTAACAAAAGCAAAACGTGTGATCGAACACTTCCGCAAACAAGGTTCGAACACAGGTTTATTTATGGATAAAGAATATAAAGAAATTAAAGATAAATTGAGCCACAAAGTGGCCAGTTTTTAATGAGTCAACTTATTCACCCGGCATAAAAAAGGCCGTACATTGATGTACGGCCTTTTACTTTTTCAAATTTTAAATAAAAATTAGAACGCGTTTAAATTGGCACTTAATGCAACATTTGTGCGATCGGCGCGAATATCCTCTGGAATAATTTGAATATTTGGATAGAGGTAAATATCTCGAGTCACAGATATACCAAGCCCAAATGATTGATAAATCGTATTCTTCGCAAACGTATAACCATCTGCACCACGAGCATGCTCATAAACCCAAACACCAGAAATAGTCCTTAAGTTAAAAGTGTCATTGATGACATATTCGGCAAATGGATAAGCACCAAGATAATAATCCGCCTGGTAGTCCGCCACACGCCCTAAATCTTTACCATTCACGATGTAACGCTTATCTTCTGCATCAAAAAATGAATGCCCTGCAAGAAGGTATATTCCTACGCTCAAACCAGAAGTGCCTATTTCTTTGATTGTTGTGTTTGAAATAGAAAAATCTGCCATGTAACCAAGTTTTCTTGATGACTCTTTTGTAAATGCCGTCAAAGAGGAATCAAAAGAATTTTGAAGTCCCATAACATTGTAAAGACGACCATAAGAAAGATAAGGATCATAGAGATCCTTTTTTCCATCTTGAGTTTGTTGGAGAGGTTGATCGGCTCGTAAACCAACTCCTGCCTTCATATAATCAAGGGATCCAATACGCATTTTTCCAGAAACACTACCACTTAAAGCCGCTGTAGCAGGAACGTTGGCTCCTCGAGTAATATTGGGTCGCGTAGCTGCTAGAGGCTTATCAATCGTACTCCCCTTATACTCTAAACTTGCATTCACACTGTACTTTGATTTTGAACCCGTTTCTGCACGCAATTTTCTGTTGGTAATCACTTCATCCACTTTTTCTGCAGATGGGTCACGTTTCACAGTGCCTTTGGTTGCATCTTCAATTTTCATTTTTGATTCAGAAGCAGCATCCTCATCCGCAGCATATGCATTTGAAATGAGCCCAAAAGCCATGAAAGCGGCTGCTAATGTGAGCAGTCTCTTTGTTGTGTTCATTCTTCCCCCCTATGGAAACAATTTGTCAAAATTGGCCATCTGCTTCTTCTGACGATTAATTAATACCCTTAAAAATTATTATTAGATCTGATCGTGAAATTTTGTTTTAAAAAGTGCCTTAACAAAAGCTTTCACGAAACCTAACAAAAGCCTCACAGAGTTAATGCTTTTCCTAGACTTACATCAAGTCTTAACGCTCCTTGTTAATAAAGTAATTTCAAGTTTTTAGAAAAATTTGCCTTATATAAGCTATTAAAATCATTGGGTGTTAAGAAAATGTTACTTATTAACCCTTGAAACTGGCTCACTTAATTGTGGTTAGTAAGTGCCCCTCGGCTCTCTAAATACCTTGTTTTTCTACAAGGTTTGAATGATCGAGCCGTACTTTTGACTGC
>JAGRAB010000015.1 GCA_020435085.1 Bdellovibrionales bacterium
GTGTATGCTCGCGCCTTTCCCAAGCAAGCGAGTATTCTCAAAGTCGAATACATACTTCCTTTCTCCATTTTTTAAATGAGGTTTAAAGTGAAAAAAATCAATTTATTGGAAAAGTTCAAATTATTTGATGCTCATTGGACTCCCAAGATTATTGGTGAAGTCAACGACTCTTATGTCAAACTATTCAAAGCAAAAGGAGAGTTTGTTTGGCATCGGCACGAAAACGAGGATGAATTTTTTCTCATCATAAAAGGGCAATTACACATTAAACTAAAAGATGGAGAAGCCATTTTAAATGAAGGAGACATGTTTATTGTTCCAAAGGGAGTGGATCACATGCCATACGCTCCTAAAGAAGCTTATGTTCTTCTTTTCGAGCCAAAAGAAGTTCTCAACACCGGAAATATCATTTCTGAAAAGTCAGTCCAAAAGCTTGAATGGATTTAATTTCCATGATTTTGTAAATCTTAGAAATGAAAGGGTTATTTGGAGAAAGTAGAAGTGGTTAAAACATTTGAGTGGGCAGTTGTTGGCGCAGGTCCTGCAGGGATTGCAGCTGTTGGAAAATTAATAGATAGAGGTGTGAAACCAGAAAATATTGCATGGGTCGACCCAACCTTTAAAGTGGGGGATCTAGGTAATAAGTGGCGTGAGGTTTCGAGTAATACGTCAGTTAAACTCTTTTGGCAATTCCTTAAAACATGCAAAGCCTTTAACTATGATAAAGCCCCTCCTTTTGAGATCGAGAAGCTGGCTCCTGAAAAAACTTGTTTGCTCCGGTATATTGCAGATCCGCTTCAGTGGGTTACAGATCATTTGTGCGAGACTGTTACGACGTTTAAGTCGGAGATACACTCTTTAGAACAAGAAAACCAATTATGGTATCTGAAGGGGCATCAAAAAAGTTTTTCTGCTAAATCGGTTATCTTAGCTTTAGGGGCACAACCAAAAAAACTTAATTTTCCAAACTTGAAGGAAATTCCTCTTGAACAGGCACTTGATAAAAGTAAACTTCCTAATTTGGAGGGAGAAACTGTTGCAGTATTTGGTGCATCACACTCAGCGATGATTGTGTTGCAAAATCTTCTCTCAGCTTCTGCAAAAAAGGTGATCAATTTTTACCAATCTCCTTTGAAATTTGCTGTTTTTTTTGAGGATTGGATCCTTTTTGATAACACTGGATTAAAAGGGCAATCCGCTGAGTGGGCTAGACGCCATATTCTAGGAAAGCTCCCAGAAAATTTGGAACGAGTCCAGTCATCGGATCCAGAGTTTCATAAAATCCTCGCTCAGTGCCAATCTGTTGTTTATACCATAGGTTTTGAAAGGCGGGCGCTTCCTAAAGTGCATCAAATGGGACCGCTTACACATAACGAGTACAATGGTATTATTGCTCCAGGTCTTTTTGGTCTTGGCATTGGGTTTCCGCAACGTGTCGAAGATTGCTATGGTAATGTAGAATACAATGTAGGGCTCTGGAAATTCATGCTCTATTTAGATAAGGTTTTACCACTTTGGACCCGGTATGGGTTGGGGGATTGAAAGGAAGAAAAGGTCTAATTAGGAACTCGAAAAGGGCAAACGAGTATCTTTATCAGTCATTAATTTCTTGATATTCTGTTAAGTATTTATAAATAAGCGATTTGTAGTTATTTATTACTATTGAAATAAACATTAATTATATTGTATAATAGATATAAGTATGGATAAAAAGGGGAGCTATCATCATGCCAAACAAATCTATTGGCAGTTTCTCAAGTAGTTTTGAAGATTTTATTATTATTGCAGCACATAGAGTTTTCTCTCCTAAACCCACTGAAAATAAAAGTATTATAGACATTCCAGCAAGTTTGGATTCTGAAAAATCAAATAGACTTGAAAGGCACACCTTAGGGCGTGCTTCATGTGTCCTCAGATCTATCCTATATACGGGTGAAGCTTTGGCTCAAGCTGGAAAAATCATTCTCAAAGCTCCTGCTGCTTTAATTGCCACTGCATATTCTTGGAAAACCCATGCTCCAATATCGGACAGTTTATCGATAGATGGCTTTGCTAAAGATTCGGTCATGCTTTTGAAATCTATGGATAAAATAGGTCAAGCAGTTCTAGGAATTATATTTGGCCAATCAAAGTATTGTTGCTCTTTTGAAGAATCTTTGCT
>JAGRAB010000147.1 GCA_020435085.1 Bdellovibrionales bacterium
TTGCCAAGTCTAAATACACCATGGAACATATGCTTTTAGGGTTAGAAAAAACATATTCTCTGTTGACGAAAAGGTAAGAGATTAAAGGTGCTCGAAAAAATCACAAAAACTTGGTTGCTTTTATTGCCCATTGCATTTTTGACATCAATGGCGGCGATGGAGCTCTTATCGTGGACGTTTTTTTTAATTTTTTTGATTCATGTCATTTTAGATTTGAAAAAAAATGGAAAGCATCAGGTTTTAGAATTATTATAAATTAAAATTGATTGGGCCATTTGGGGTTATTTTTTCACTGTTCTCGCTGGAGCTCTTTTTATTGTACAAAGCCAAAAGCTGGATGTTGTGGGGGACGCAAGATGGCTACTCTTGCTTTATGCTTATTCTTATGTTTTGAGAAAGTATTTAAAACCAGGTGGGCAAAAACATATTACAATTATTTGTTTGGTAACAATTGTCGTTGGGACGATCTCGTTGTTGCAATTTTATTTTGGATGGGATTTTACAAGAAAGCGTGAAATTTTAGCCGCTTTTGGGCAGTATTATCGTGCCTCAGGTTTATTTAATCACCCACTCACTTTTGCCTATTCCATAGGAATGGTTTGGTTACTTTTAGTAGGATTGACCATTGAAAACTTTAAGCAAAAAGGGCAGCATTTTTGGATTTATTTTATTTCTAGCTTTTTTGCTTTAGTAGGCTTAGTTACTAGCCTTTCTCGAGGGGCATGGGCCGCTGGAGGAGTTGCTTTAGTTATTCTCGTATTTTTATCTTATAAAAAGGCAGCATTGAAATCAGTCATTGCACTATTTTTAGTGGGATTAGGGCTTTATTTCACAAACTCAACTATCCAAAGTCGGTTCAATGATATGACAACCATTTCAGGAAATGAAAGCAATCGTCTTCGTACAGTTCTTTGGCGGGCCAATTGGGAAATTTTTAAAGATCATCCAATTATTGGAGTGGGGCTTTCTCAAAATAAGAATTACCTCCTTGAGTACTACAATCGATTGGGGTTTCAAGGAGAAAATATCGTGAGCCATGCTCATAATAATTATCTGCAAATTCTTGCGGGAACAGGCCTTATTGGATTCTTTTTTTATATGAGCTTTTGCGTCTATTTTTTAGCTCTCTCTTTTTTTACTTATAAAAAATTAGATGCCTATCAAGTGTTTTATCGCGGCCTTGTAATAGGTATATTTTCTGCCCAGATATTTCTACACTTGGGAGGTCTGACTCAGTGTAATTTCACTGATGGAGAGGTGAATCATCTTTTGGTATTCTTATGGGGAGTTCTCCTTGCTATTTCTTACCAGTTGAGAGCTAAAAAATTGGAAGCTACCTAAAGAGAGACTAGCCGTCTGATCTCCTCTGTGATAGTCATTGAGCTTGTTTTTCTAAGAGGAGACCTTAATGGCCATAGAGTCGAGCATCGGCAAAAAAGATGCTTTGCGTCAAAATGTATTAGGCTTGGCAGAAGAATATTTCAATGCAGCTATGGTGAACCCTAAAAGAATTCCGGGAAAGGATTACCTTCCTGTTTCTGGAAAAATTTTGGATGCGGAAGATCTAAAAAACCTGATGGATGCCTCCTTGGATATGTGGCTAACGGCAGGTCGGTTTGCGAAGCAGTTTGAAGAAGAGTTCGCAAAGTTTATGGAGCAGCGATTTTGTCTTTTGGTGAACTCAGGTTCTTCGGCCAATTTAGTGGCCTTTAATGCTCTAACATCTCCAGCTCTGGGACCAAGAGCTATTCAGCCCGGTGATGAGGTGATTACTGTTGCGGCGGGCTTTCCCACAACGGTGAATCCAGCGATTCAGTTTGGTTGTGTACCAGTATTTGTAGATGTGGAGTTGGGTACATACGAAGTCGATATTTCTCAATTAGAAAAAGCTCTGAGTCCAAAAACTAAGGCTGTGATGATTGCACATACGCTTGGTAATACCTTTAACGCCAAAGTGGTGAGTGACTTTTGTAAAACCAATAAGCTTTGGCTTGTTGAAGACTGCTGTGATGCTGCGGGCGCAAAGTTTGAAGGGCAGATGGTGGGAACCTTTGGTGATATTGCCACAGTTTCTTTTTATCCAGCTCACCACATTACTATGGGAGAGGGGGGAGCTGTGCTTATGCGGCACCCACTCTTAAAGAAAATTGCGGAAAGTTTTAGAGATTGGGGGCGAGATTGTTGGTGTGCTCCTGGTAAAGATAATACTTGTGAAAAGCGATTTCAATGGAAGCTAGGTGAGCTCCCAGAGGGCTATGATCATAAGTATGTATACTCTCATATTGGTTACAACTTAAAAGTCAGTGATATGCAGGCAGCCATTGGTTGTTCGCAATTAAAAAAACTGCCTCATTTTATCAAACGACGAAATGAAAACTTTCAGTTTTTAAAATCAAAGCTTTCACATTTAGAAGAGTATTTGATTTTGCCAGAAGCCACAAAAGGCTCAGAGCCCAGTTGGTTTGGCTTTCCGATCTCATTAAGAGAAACGTCTCCAATGGATCGCAATGCTTTAGTACGATTTTTAGAAAACAATAAGGTAGGAACTCGACTTTTATTTGCGGGAAATCTTTTAAGGCAGCCTGCTTATAAAGATATTCAAAAACGTGTGATTGGTGATGTCCCCAATACGGATTTCATCATGAATAATACTTTTTGGGTGGGCGTATGGCCAGGGCTAGAAGAGCAGCACTTGGAGTATATTGCACAAGTTATTGAAAAAGGTTTAAAGCAATCTTAAAGAGGGAAAAGATATGAAGGCGGCCATATTAGCGGGTGGGTACGGTACAAGACTGAGTGAAGAAACGACATTGCGTCCAAAGCCCATGGTTGAAATTGGTGGCAAACCCATTTTGTGGCATATCATGCGCCATTATTCAAAGTTTGGTATTAATGAGTTTGTGATTCTGCTTGGGTATAAAGGCTATTTTATTAAAGAGTACTTCTCTAATTACTATCTTCATAAGAGTGATGTCACAATTGATACTTCTACCGGTGAAATGAAGTTTCATAATGGAGAGGCTGAAAATTGGAAGGTCACTCTTGTAGATACAGGCCTTGAGACAATGACAGGTGGTCGCGTTTTAAGAGCAAAAGAATATTTAAAGAACGAAACATTTATGCTTACTTATGGGGATGGGGTAAGCAATGTGGATCTCAATACACTTCAAAAATTTCATGAATCACATGGAAAAACTTTAACCCTCACAGCAGTACAACCGCAGGAACGCTTTGGTGTTCTTGAGTTTGGTGAAAAAGATTCTATCACGCGGTTTTTAGAAAAGCCAAAAGGTGAGGGGGCTTGGATTAATGGTGGCTTTTTTATGTGTAACCCCGATATTTTTGAATATCTCAACGAGGGAGATAAAACGATTTTTGAACGTCAGCCCATGGAAGAGTTGGTAAGAAAAAATCAACTCATGGCCTATCGACACGAAGGGTTTTGGAAGTGCATGGATACACTTCGGGATAAAGAGCTTCTTGAGGCTTATTGGCAAAAAGGAGAAACTCCTTGGACGATATGAAGTCAGTTTTTCAAGGAAAACGAGTTCTTGTTACAGGTCACACAGGCTTTAAAGGGGTGTGGCTTTGCCAAATGTTAGAGCAATTGGGTGCTAATGTGACAGGAGTTGCACTAGAACCTGAAGGAGAGCCGAATCATTTTTCTCAAATAGCTTGGAGCCATTTAAAGGATATTCGTCTTGATATTCGTGATGGAAAAGAGCTTAAAAAAATAGCTCTTGATGCAAAACCAGAAATTGTCTTTCATTTGGCCGCACAAAGTTTGGTGAGACCGTCTTATGAAGACCCAGTTTTAACATATGAAACAAATGTTTTAGGAACACTTCATCTACTTGAGGCTGTGAGGGCTCAAAAAAGTATTAGCGCGTGTCTCGTTATCACTTCTGACAAATGCTATGAAAACCAAGAAATAAAAAGAGGGTATAAAGAGACAGACTCCATGGGCGGGTATGACCCCTATAGTTCTTCAAAAGGCTGCACAGAATTACTTGTTTCCAGTTATCGGAGATCTTATTTTTCTGACGCATCTACATTGCTTGCTTCCGTGCGAGCGGGAAATGTGATTGGTGGTGGAGATTGGTCGAAAGATCGACTTTTGCCAGACCTTCTTGTGAATGCTTTTCAAGGAAAAACGGTGATGATTCGAAACCCAGAGTCAGTAAGACCTTGGCAACACGTTTTAGAAGCTCTTTATGGTTACCTTATGTTAGCTCGAGGATTATCTTTAGGGAAAAAAGAATGGGCGACCGGGTGGAATTTTGGTCCTGAACAAGAAGACTGTGTTTCAGTTCGAACAATTTGTGAATCTGTTTTAAAGCTTTGTTCCGAATTAAAGTTTGAAATGGCTGCAAAAAAAGATGGGCCCCACGAGGCAGGCTTATTGTATCTTGATACAACAAAAGCAAAAACGGAGTTAGAATGGAAGCCGCATTGGCCTTTATCCATTGGCTTAGAAAAGACGATTCAATGGTATAAGGCTTTTTATGAACAAGGCTCAATACTCACACAAAATCAGATTGAAGATTATTTAAAAGGAGTTATGAGATGAAGGGAAGTGACTTTATTGCTAAGTTTGTCACAGAACAAGGAAGCACTCATAGCTTTGTTCTCACAGGTGGTGCTTGCGCTCATATGATTGACTCATTGGCAAGGCAAACTGGACACCAAGTGGTTTGTGTCGAGCATGAGCAAGCAGGAGCCATGGCTGCTGATGGATTTTCAAGAAATGGTGATGGAAAGCTGGGAGTTGCAATTGCAACAAGTGGTCCTGGTGCCACAAATTTAATTACTGGTATTGCATGTGCTTGGTTTGACTCTGTACCTGTTGTTTATATTACTGGTCAGGTAAATACTTTCGAACAAAAAGGCAGTTTTAAAATTCGGCAAATGGGTTTTCAAGAAACTGAAATTGTCGAAATGGTTTCGAGTATCACAAAATTTGCTAAAAAAGTGGATCGACCAGAGGACTTAAAAAAGACTCTTCAAGAAGCTTACTTTTTGGCGAGATCAGGGCGTCCAGGGCCTGTGTTGATTGATGTTCCATTCAATGTACAGACAGCTGATATAGATTTCGAGATAACTGAAGACTTTATTCAACCAGATTTAAAATCTCATAAAACTCAGCTTGATTTTAGTTGGCTTGATAAGCTTAAAAAAGCCAGTCGCCCCACATTAGTTTTGGGCTATGGTGTGCAGGCAGCAGGGGCCTCAAGCTTTGTTGATGAGTTGCTCAAGGAATTAAAAATTCCAACGGTAGTATCTTGGAGTGGGTTGGATTTAGTTCCAGCCGATCATCCTCATTATGTGGGACAAATTGGAGTCTATGGGGCAAGGGCTGCAAACTTTGCTGTGCAAAACAGTGATTTTTTATTGAGCATTGGTTCGAGGTTGGATTCAAGACAAACTGGTGGGAAGTATCAAAGTTTTGCTCGAGAAGCTTTTCGTGTGATTGTGGATATTGATGAAGCTGAATTAAATAAAAAACGCGTGGAACCTCATGTTCCTGTTGTCAGTGATGCCAAGGATTTCATTCAAGCACTGACAAAAGAGTTGAAGTCTCAATCAGAGGAGAGGAGAGATCATAAAAGCTGGATACAAATGACTCAACAGTGGAAGAAAGAGTTACCCATTTATGATTCCTCTCGTTTAGAAAAATCAGTGGTGAATCCATATCGATTTTTCGATCAGCTCTCAGACAAGTTAGAAGACGATGCCTTTATAATAGCGGATACGGGTGCAACACTAACGTGGCTGATTCAAGGCCTAAAAGTGAAAAAAGGTCAGCGAGTGATCAGTGCCTTTGGTAATTCCCCAATGGGTTACGCGCTGCCAGCAGCGATAGGCGCGTGGTTTGCGAAGAAGCGACCGGTTTACTGTGTGATTGGAGATGGTGGATTTCAAATCAATATTCAAGAGTTACAAACATTGGTGAGCTATCAAATTCCGGTTCGAATATTTGTCATGAACAATAAGGGCTATGGTATCATTAAGCAGTTTCAAGATTTGTATCTTGAGGGACGACATATTGCAACGGGGGAGGGGTATTCTTGCCCCAACTTTATTAAAATTGCATCGGCCTATGGAATACACTCAGTCTCTGTTGATAATGATGAAACAATTGCTCAAAGTCTTTGTTACTTAGAAGAAGTTCAAGGGCCTATTTTATTTGATGTGAATGTACAGCCGACGGAAAAATTAGAACCTAAATTGGGTTGGGGGCGACCCATTGAAGATCAGCTGCCATTATTAGATAGGGAGCAGTTTCAAAAATATATGCTCATTGAGCCATTAGAGCTCTCGGCATCTCGAGGCAATGAAATCAATTGATGTGGAGTTGAACAGTTTAGCTTTATTGGGTGCCACCGGTTGGGTAGGATCTCAAGTTGCTCAGTTTTTGGATGAGTCTCATTTTTTTTCAAAGATCTACCTGATGAGTCGAACCATTGAAGAAAAACAAAACGTCTCTCGCCCTCAGATTCATTTACAAAATATTGATTTATCAAAAAATGATTTTGAAATTCCATTAACTGAAAATTTATTATATCTGGCAGGAGGTCCTCCCCATAGTGGTGGGCACTTTCAAGCTCATTGGCAGCCAAAAGCTTTAGAAAATATTTTAAAAAAATTTTTTGATTCTAATGGAAAAAGAGCCATTATCATAAGCTCAGGAGCTGTTTACGAAGGCTTAAAAATATCTGCAGAGGGCTATTTAGAAAGTCAGTGGGCTCCGGTTGAAGTTTCAGCCCAGACCCCTTACGCACAAGTGAAACAGCAAGAGGAAATCATTGTCGAACGATTTCGAAAGCGAGGTCATATCATTCATGTGGGGCGTCTTTTTGCCTGCTTGGGCCCAGGGTTTTCAGAGTTAAGCACATATGCTTTTGTGGATTTTTTAAGACAATATAAAGAGTCTGGAAAAATTCAGGTGACATCACCAACCTCATTGCGAAGTTATATTCATACAAGAGACTTATCAGAGTATTTAATTCGATGGATTTTAAAGCCATCAGAAAAAAGCGAAACAGTGAATCTTTGTGGGCTTGAACCAGTTTCATTGAAGAGCTTTGCTCAAAGCCTATTTCCCAAAGCAGACTTTCAATTTGGAGAGCTTCCTATAAATGACTATTTTGGGAACCCCAAGGAAATGTTGAACTTAAATGTTTTCAATGATTTTATGTCTGTAGAGTCAATGATCGATCGGTTGCGCAGGGAGCTTATGCTGTGAAGATTTTGTTTGTTGATATTCTCTACGACTATGGAGACTCAAATCGAGGATTAAATCAAATTGGTCAATTAGGTTTTAAATCCTCATTTGAAAAACTGGGCCATGAAGTGGTTCCTTTTTACTATGACCACTTGCAAGTGGATTTAGAAAATCTGAATACCAACTTATTGCAACAAGCAGATCAAGAAAAGCCAGATCTCATATTTTTTATGCTTTTTAGAGATCAATTTTTCCCAGAAACTTTGGAAAAATTAAAGAAAAAATTTAAGACGGTAAATTGGTTCGGGGATGATACTTGGCGATTTGATTCATTCACTAAAAAGTACGCTCCTCACTTTAGCTGGTCTATTACAACGGATAAATTTTCGATTCCAAAATATCATGGACTGGGTGTTAAGAGTGTTATTTATAGTCAATGGGCTTCAATTTCTGCGCCAGCTTCAGAATTTCTTAATCTTTCTTACGATCGAGATATTTCTTTTATTGGACAAAATCATCCTTATCGAACATGGTTTATTGCACAATTAAAGAAAAAGGGTTGGAAGGTGGACTGTTTTGGGTACGGTTGGGAAAATGGAATCCTTTCTTTAGAAGATATGCAAAAAGTATTTTGCTCAAGTAAAATCAATTTAAATTTATCAAATAGTACAGAGTGGGATTTAAGATATTTAATCTCTCATCCAAAAGCTTTGGCATATGCCTTAAAATCCCCTAAAAACATGAGTCAAATCAAGGCTCGTAATTTTGAGATTAACTGTCTTGGAGGTTTTCAGTTGACGGACTATGTTCCAAGCCTTGAAGATTATTTGCAAATCGGTAAAGAAGTGATTTGTTTTAGAAATCTTAATGAAGCTATTCAACTGATTGACTATTATTTAGCTCAAGATAAAGAGAGAGAAGCTATTCGAAAATTTGCTTGGGAAAATGCAAAAGAAAATCATACTTATTTGAGTCGACTCAAAAAGGTACTTGAGGAGATTTAGGTTTTGAAATTTACACTCAATGTACTAAAACCTTATCAAAAAAATGAAATTTTTAACTCGGCCAGTCCTTTAAATAGGGACGACTATCTTTATTCTTTTCGAAAATTAAAGGAAGAGTTTGAAAAACATGGCCATGAGTTCAATACGCAGGATGTCACTCCTAAAGATCAGTCAGATGGAACTATTTATATTGACATGCCTTCTCCATCAGAAATTGCTCCTCATTCATATTTGATTCTTCAAGAGTCTGAGGTGGTTCGTCCAGATAATTACTTATTAGATAATCATCGATTTTTTAAAAAAATATTCACATGGAAGAGCGAGCTGGTTGATGATATAAAATATTTCAAGCTTAATTTTTGTCATCATATTTTTGAGCCATATAATGAAGCCTATTTTTCAGATAAGAGATTATTGGTTATGGTGTCGGGAAATAAAAGCTCTCGGCACTCCAAAGAGCTATATTCAGAGAGAAAAAAAGCCATTCGTGAGATCGAAAATCTTATTGGGCATGAGTTTGCTTATTATGGACCTGGTTGGGAGAGATTTTATCTTTCAAATACTAAAATTTTAAAAGCCTTTAAAAAAGCAAAAATAGAATGGATATTGCCATTACAAAAAACCTCTAGCTATGAAGGGTTATTAGAACATAAAATCAAAGGGATGAATCATTTTCGTTTTTGTCTTTGTTTTGAAAATGCAAAGGATATCCCGGGCTATATTACAGAAAAAATATTTGATTGTTTTTTTGCCTCTGTGGTTCCCATTTATTGGGGTGCTCCAGATATTGCAGAATATATTCCTGTGAGCGCGTATATTGATTTTAGAAAATTTAAAAATATTTCTGACCTTGTTAACACAATTAAAAATATGGATCAGGGCACGTTTGATTTGTATCTCGATACAGCCAAAAAATTTTTGAAATCAGAAAAAGTTAAGTCATTTTCGGGTGAACATTTTGCAAAAACAATTGTTGATCGGGTGCTTGATATATGAAAAAAGAAATTTTTGTATTAGGGATAGGTCGAGCTCTTCAAGTTATTTTATTATTTTTTAACTATCGACTTTTAACTACCGTTTTACCAAAAGATGAAGTTGGACAGTATTTTTTTATTTTATCACTTTCAGCTATTGTGGGTTTAATTTTTATTAACCCTATAGGCACTTATTTTAATCGAACACTGCATAGCTTTTCTTCTTCAAAAGAAGTGAAAAGGCAGATGGTTTTAATTTTTTTTATTATTTTATTTTTGGCAACTTTGAATTTTCCAATTGTTTTTCTTACACGCCACTTTTTTAATTCTCTAGAGTCACAATGGC
>JAGRAB010000148.1 GCA_020435085.1 Bdellovibrionales bacterium
TGCCAAAAATAACTATCGCAATGAGCGAAAAGCTCTTGTGGATGAGTTTTTAAGCCGCATTGACTCTATCAAGGTGAGAGAGGCCATTCATACAGACAATTTAGATAAGCTGAATGATTTACTTCATAATGCCACTCGATTTAAAAATTTAAATGATGGCGTTGAGGATATCACTTACCCCAAAGATATGAGCAAATATGACGGAATCAATAAAGATGCGGATGCTAAAAAAGGTGAAGTAAAAAAGCATTTCTTTGCTCAAGAAGGCAATCCTCCTATTGATATTGGTTTATTGATGGCAATTAATAAAGATTTTCAAATGACGACTGCAGAAATGGCGGAGTTAAAACTCAATGACTTTACATTAAACCCTGCAGCAGCTTTTTTTGATATTGAAAAGCTCGTAGAGCCATTTGAGATTTCGGGCTTAAGAAAACGTACCTTTATTGGTCCTGTGACTTTCTTACTCAATAGCAACGGTTCTCATATTCGTCCAACTGACACATTAGATGAGGTTTTTTGTATTAATAATTCTTGTAGTGCGGGGGAAGTCACCGAAAAGCAGTTGCGTGAATGGACTTATGAAGGGGACCCTTCTTTTTACTACAAACGGTTTTACAATTCTGTGGCCCACTTTTTTAATAAGCATGTGGATGATTTAATTCTTTGTAAAGATGGAGGACTAGTTACTCATAAGGAACTTCTTAAAATTCAAACTTTTTGTGGCGTAAAACCACCAGAAAGAAAAGTTTTTGTGAATCAAGACCTCAATGGAAAACGTTATGAAATCAATCATTGCCAAACAGATAACGATTGTTACGAGTATTTAGGTCTTGACGATGTGGAAGAACGTGAAATCAAAGCACGATCTTTGATGTCGAATTATGTGAATTTAAATAACTTAGACTATGTCTCTCTTGAGGATCACCCTCTTCAAACTGTACGTAAGGATTGTGAATATCCTTTTTATGATAAGACATGCTTAATTTCTCATTCTCAAAATATTTATCAATCTCAAGATTTGATAGATCAAATAAATCAAACTCATAGAGACCCTTTTAAGAAAACATGGGTGAGTCAAGAGGAGAAAGAAGAAGATCCGTATTTAATCAGATTGAGAAGTGGAACATCACCTGAAGATCGTCTCAAGGCAAGGTTACCAATAGATCTTGATGAACATCAAGTCACAAAAGGGGATCTGGCAAAACTGATTACAGACTATAATCCTTCTCAAGATATGGAGATCTCCTCACAGTTGAATATGAAGCTTTGTATCTTTATGGCCGAAAGCTATATTCAGCGTTTACTCTCTTATGGAGTGTTGAATGATTGGCTGCAGTCAGATTTAAAAGATCGCCTGATTAGCGATTGCGTGAACCAAAAATTCAAAGGTTCTCGGCAAGGTCTTATCAAAATGGATAAAAAATTACGAGTGGAAGAAACCAAGCGTTTCTTATTTAAGGGTGGAAAATCCATGAATGTGAATGTGGGTTCTTCAACAGGGATCGATCAAAAGTTTTCTGTAGACGGAAAGTTTAGCTTTGATTTTATGGCTTTGCCTCGTCATTTACCAATTATTGGAAGTATCTTTAACGGAGCAGGGGCTCAAATTGGAAAATCAGCCTCAAGAGGAAAATCTTCGGGGTTATCATTAAATTCTGGAACTTATCTTGTGATGCAAGCTGCAACATTTGATATTGAACTTCAGGCGTTTGAACCTTGTTTGATTTTAAGTTATGACACTAAATACCTAGATGCGTTTAATGTACTGGCCCCTTATACTGTGAGATGGAAAGAGCATCCTGAGAAAATGGCGAATGCTCTTGATTATGGATTAATGATTTGTTCTGGAAAAGTAGAAATTCCTCGTGATCCGAAAGATCCATCTCAATTAAAACCATATCCTGTTCGAGAAAGATATTATTATCTCACTCAGCACTTCACGGAAGGGGATATGTTGGATGCGGGAGACCTTTATAACCATCCATGGTTATTAATGCTTCGAGGACGACGAGATTTTAATATCTTTATGGCAACGATCAATGGGTTTACCGATAAATCATTGTCATTATTTGATATTACGACACCTGTTGCTCATGTAGATAAGTACACTTGGCCGATTGAGAATCTTGTTGATACGTATCTTGATGTACGCCCGACTACGCCTGGTCTTTATACAGTTCTCCCAAATGAACCCCATGACTTTCCTTGGGGAGATGATGCCCCTGATGATTCTTTTGTAGCTCCACTGAGTCTTGGGCTTGGTTTAGGAAAGTATCAAGACCTTGTTGAGAATGTAAAATCAAAAGGGAATGAATATAAAGTTGAACAATTAAATTCAAATGATAATAGTTTAGAAGGTTTGGTCGAGCCTCAAGCCCAATAGTCCGGTGGGGCTGAAGGGCTTAGCCAAATTCTTCGTTTTTATCCGGTCAAAAAGCTGACCGGATTTTTTATTTTTGAAAGATATAATTATAAGTTTTTTCAGTTCCGCCACGAAGTGACTCGAGTTGAGAAATGATGGATTTGCTATCGTTCTCATGATCAACAGGTGTAAGCTGTAGCCAGTCTTCAACAAAGCCTTTCCATTCATGCTCATTAGAAACTTCCGTAACCATATTATATCCACTGGGACTTTGCATTTTTTTAAAAACTTGAGCCTCACGGTTATTTTTATTATAGGGTCCCACAGCGACTTCGTTGCCATAGGCAAGAGGTTCCATAACAGAATGTACCTGACTCTTAAAAGAGCCACCCACAAAAGTAAGAGAGGAGTATTTGTAAATATCGGCAAGAATACCAATCTCATCAATATAAAGAAGAGTTCCAGCTTCAAGATGCTGAGTTTCAGAATATTTCATTAATTGAATAGGTGTGTGCTTTAGTCGTTGTTTGAAAGATTGAAAGTGAGCTTCTGAGGGTTCGTGAGGAGCTAGGATCACAGCTAATTTTTGAGATGTGAGAAGTGGAATTAAAGGAGGAAAGATCACTTTTTCGTCCTCTGGCCAAGTGGAGCCAAGGCAAAGAAGAGGAAGCTCAGGAGAGACGGGTAAGAGAGGTTTTTCTATTTTAGGTTGTTCTTTTCTTTGAAAAACAAGATCCACACGAGGATCACCAGTGACAATAATAGGGACACGCACTCCTAATTCAATAAGATTTTTTTTATCTTCTTCTGAAACACAGAGGACGGCATTGGTCATATTATAAAGCCATCGTTTCCAGGGGCGAAAAAGAACTTGGAAACCTTTTTTTTCTTTTTCAGTCACGGCAAAGACAAAAATAGGAATTTTTTTTGATTTGCATTGATACAGTAACTCTGGCCATAAATCTGTTCTGGCGATGAGAAGACAATTGGGTTCAAGGGAGCTTAAAAAAGAATGGACCGGGCCAGGTAAATCAAGAGGAAGTGGACTTGATGATTCCACATTTTTAAATTTTTGAATAGGTCCAATGTAGCTAGGAGATGTATATGAGACAAAGCAGTTGTTATTTGAAACAGCGGCTATTTTATTTATAAGAGGTTTTGCATATTCAAATTCACCACTGGCACAATGAAACCAAATACTTCCTTTTAAAACACGATGTGACTTTCGGTAAAATTTCAAATGGATGACTTTTCGAATTTTCTTATTGAGAGGATAAAGAAAAAATAAAATGAAAGTAAACATGATCGGAGCTATCAAAATTCGATAAATTAAAATGTAAAATCTTTCAAGAAAAGTCATGTTCTTAAGCTAGCATGTGTCGGTAAGATGGACAATATGGATCTCGATAGTCTATGATAGCCCCATGTGGATAGATGCCCATTCTCATATTAATTTTATGCCTTTTGATCAGGCGACTCAAACAGTCTCCGTGAGCAAAAATATTTCAGGCTGGATTCTTGGTGGATATAACCCAGAAGAATGGAAGAGCCAACAAAAATTAAAGAAGAAGTTTCCACGCCAAATTTGGACATCGGCAGGGATTCATCCTTGGGTGATGGGGCGTTTAACAAGTGAGGAATGGTATGAAGCCTTGAAACAGCTTCAGCTTTTGGTGGGAGAGGCAGACTTTATAGGTGAAACAGGACTTGATAAAAACTTTGATACCCCTGAGAGCCGGCAAGAAATTTCTTTTAAAAAGCACATAGAATTAGCACTGAGCTCTAAAAAATTACTTATTTTACATATTGTTGGTCAGCATGGTTTGGCTTTAAAAATCTTAAAAGAAGAAAGTTCTCTTGTTCAGCGTTCAGTGAATGGGCTTATTCACGGGTTCAGTGGTTCATGGGAAGTGGCCCAGGAGTATATAAATTTAGGGTTTTATATTTCCATTGGACCAGGGATTTTGAAAGAAAATTTTAAAAAATTGCGAGAAACGGTGGCAAAAATACCCCTTGAATTTTTAGTGATAGAATCAGATTCTCCTGGTGATTTTTCAAAAACTGAGTACTTAGGAGAAAAAGTCATACCCGAAATAGCAGAATATGTGGCAGAACTTCAACAACTCAATCTTGAAAACGTAAAAATGCAGGTAGCTAAAAATATGAAGAATCTTCTCCCTCAGTGGAGCGAGGATAAAAATGGTTGATGAAGGTCAATTTTTTAAATTTGGAGGTGTGGCTCGAATTTTTGGAGAAAAAAATTTGGAGCGGATTGCAAAAAAACATTTTTGTATTATCGGCATTGGTGGGGTTGGAAGTTGGGCTGCAGAAAGTCTTGGTCGTACCGGTCTTGGAAAGTTAACATTGATCGATTACGATGATATTTGTCAAAGTAATATCAATCGCCAAATTCATGCAAGTCTTAAGACTGTTGGTAAAATGAAAACCACAGAAATGAAAAGTCGACTTTTAGATATCAATCCAAATATGGAAGTGATTGAACTCCAAAACCGCTATTCAGAAGAAACACACTCACAGCTAATGAATAATACTTTTGATGTGATTATTGACTGTATGGATTCACTTTCACCAAAATGTTTTCTTATTAATGATTGTTATCAAAATAATAGAGCTCTTGTCACTGTTGGGGGATCTGCTGGAAAACAAAGCCCATTGGATATAAAAGTTGGAGACCTTTCTCAAACTTCAGGAGATCGTCTTCTTCATAAAGTCAGAAAGAAATTGCGTATGGAATATGGCTTTCCACGAGATCTAAAGAAGAAATGGGGCATTTCTACGGTTTATTCTGACGAACTTCCAACGTTTCCCTTGGAAAATGGTGAAGTTACAAAGAATCCAGATTCTCGTCCACAAAGACCCATTGACTGCGCTGATGGGATGGGATCTTTGAGTTTTGTGACGGGGAGCTTTGGCTTTTTTGCTGCTTATCAGGCCCTTCAAATGGTACTTTCGGTTGAAGAGTTATGAAGGGCCTTTAAGAAAATAGATAGTTATTAATTTTCGTTCGCTTTTTGACCTTTTGTATAGGTTTCGTAAACATAAACAACCACGTTGGAATCAGAAAAATATTTTTCAATCATGGGCTTTACATCGTCCCAAGAAAGACCACCAACGCCTGTCGCCAGTTTAGATATGGCCACTGATTTTAACCCCTTTTCATTCATTTCATGAGAGAGGTTTTTTAATGCATGGTTGACGTTAGGTAGGCTCGCTTTGCCTGGGTGGCTATCATGACTTTCTGGGGCTTCTTGAGTCATAAGGCTAATAATATATGGGCCATTAACACCTTTCCAACTCCAGACTTCACCAGGAACAGGGTGCTTCATTTGGCAGTAGTGGCGAAAGTCTTTGTAAAGAGCGGGCCATTGTTCGCGAAGAGAAAGAGCTAAACCTTGTTTAAAATGATCTGAAGGTGCGATCCCGTGGGCAATGGCCTCTGCATCTGTAAGTAAAATATCACCAGTAACATACTGTATCATGGAGACTCCTTTCATGATTTGTCTCATAGATGTAAGAGTTGGGCAAAAATGTCTCATAAATAAAGTCATTAGCCTAAAAAACCTTTTTATCTTCAATGTTTATGCCATATCAAAGTATTTTAAGGGTGAAGATGGAATTTTTATAGGGACTTCCTAAAAATTGAGCATTTTAATAGAGTTATTTTTGAAAAAAAGAAATCAAATAGAGATTTTGTGGATCTCTTAAGAAATCGTGAATAGAGTCCGTCTTGGTTTTATGTGTTTATCAAAAAAATGGGGGATTTATGAAATTAATAATTTCAATCTTAGCAGTATTTTCTATTCAAGCATTTGCATTTGATAGTGTTGGGCCACAGCTCAATTTTCCAAATGACAGTGAGTGGGCTATTGGAATGATTTCCATAGCATGTAATGTGAAATTCACAAAAAAAGAGGGTGTTGTTGGTACTATTGAAAAAGCAAATGGTGGAGTTGTTTACCGAGCTTATTATAATGGTGAAGAAGTTTTAGCTGCAAAAGCAAAAAACACATCGATTTTTGCTAAAAAAACATGCCTTAACTAAAATTTTAAAAATGAATTTTCTCTTAAAAAAGACCTGCCAAAGCAGGTCTTTTTTTGTTTTATGAACGCAAAATCTTTTTAAAAACTATATCCCAATTGAAATTTTATGATGGCAAAAGTGGGAATTTTTTCGATGGTATCAAGAACATCTCGCACATCATTTTTATCGGTTTCAGATCCATTGACATTTAAAAAAGGAGCGTCTGATTCTAATACAATAAGAGGGATATTAATTGTGAGCCAATCAAAACTCAGCAATAAGCGACCTAAATGCCATCGGTTTCCAAACCCCCAAGAAACACCAAGTGTTTCTACAGTTAAGAGATCATAACCTGGAACAACACCCCCCGTGACATTTGAAAGGAGTTTGTCACCAATACTTAAGCGAAATGAGTTATAATAAAGCCCATACAAAAAATTAAAACTGTTGCGTTGAGAAAATGATCGATAAAAGAAAGAGATCCGTTGATCTGTGAATTCACCAAGTTCTTTTACTCCAAAAGGAGCATAACTACTTTTTAGGTATTCGAGTTCCCAGGTAGAAAACGCGGAAGAGTTATAAGCATAGGAGATGCCCCACTTAAATGGAAGCCATGTGTCTATCAGTGAGAGGTTTCCAAATAAATTATGAGAATAGTGGCTGCGGAGAGACCGTGTATCTTCGACCTCTTGTTGAACGTGTTCAACCACGTCCTTTCCTTTATCGAGAGTTTCTTGACCTGATTTTTTTACCGCCTCTAAGAGCTCAGAATCCTCCTTGGTACGTTCTTTTTTAAGAGTGGTGCTTTCAGTTTGAGGGGATGTCGTGTTTTGGGCCTTAACAGGTAAGAATAAAAATAAAGTAAAAATGAGCAGAATATATCGCACGATGTCTTTTCTCTTGAATGTGAGTTCTTTGCTTTCAGTGTTCTCAGTATTTTTGTAAAAAGCAAGAAATTTGACTTCCATAAAAATCCAATACATGATGTGAACGCATTCATAGAGGAGACATTGTGGCTTTAGCTCAAATAAAAATGTCATCAAAAATAGGATCTTTATATCTTGTAGCCTCAGAAAAAGGTTTAAAAGGCATTTATTGGGAAAAACAAAATATTGCAAATCCTCTTAAGAGTAATGATAAGTCTGCTTTAAAAGTGGCAAAACAAGCTCAAGAAGAAATTTTAGAATATTTCTCAGGGAAAAGGCAAAAGTTTGAAGTTCCATTAGACCTTGAAGGTACAGAGTTTCAAAAGAAAGTCTGGAGGGAGTTGGTGAAAATTCCTTATGGAGAAACAAGGTCTTATAAAGATATTGCCACTCGGCTCAAAGACTCTCAAGCCAGTCGAGCTGTGGGAAATGCTAATGGCAAAAATCCTGTATGTATTATTGTCCCATGTCATCGGGTGATTGCTGCCGATGGGTCTTTGGGAGGGTATTCTGGTGGACTTGATAAGAAAAAAACCCTCCTCAAAGTTGAGGGTGTGCTTTAAAGAAGTAATTCCCCCACATTTACAAATTTTGAGTTCTTCCGTCTCGATAAGCCTTATCATTTTAAAAAGTTTTATACTCGTCGTGCACTTTTGACTACCAAAAATAAATAATATTTATTAATACGATTGAGTGGGAAATAAAATATTCTTAATAAAATAGATAGGCACCCTCTAGAAGGGTACTTTTTAGAGGGGTGTTCCTATAAATGAGGCATTTTTCCAGTTAAATAGTTATGAAAAATTTATCGGATTGCGTTAGCTTTAAAGATCAATTTATTCAATTTGTGGCAAGTTTGCTTCCTGTTATTGTCATCTTGCAGCCAAGCTTTAAGGAATTTTTAATACTCTATGTACTAGAAGTTATCATGGTATCGATTGCTAAACGTTATGATGGTTACATATACACTCGCATTGATCCGGTCAGTAAAAATTATTTTTTTGGATTAGATAACGAAATCATTTCAAAATTTTCCGACGATGAAAAGCGTTCATTTATACATTCCATCATGAGATTTCCTGCTCGTCGTGCTCAACAAGTTTTTATCACTTCATTTTTGAAATCAATACCTTCAATTTTAGTTGTTGTCTTTTATTGGAGTTATGAAGACTCTCGATGGGTTCAATTGTGGGGTATCGTTGGAATTTTATTTTTAAATGCATTTTATTTTTATGGAATGGTTTTTTTAAGTGCCCATACTTTTTTATCAAATAAAATTAAAAAAATTCATGAACTTTATGATTGGGGGAAAGTCTTTCGTAATTTTTCAGTAAAAGATTTTAATGATGGTTTTCAACTACAAATAGTTTTTACTTTTATTGCAGTCATCGGTTGGACTCTTATATTGCAATCCCAGGTTATTTATCAGAACCAATCTGAAGAGAAAATAGTATTAATCTCAAAAGTATTGATGGTGGCAGTATTTACCTTTTTTCTTTTGGGAAATATGTTTTATCTACTTAAGAGGTTTTTTGTTTCAGGGTTGCATGACATTTTTGATCGATTAGATCAGATAGATTTCAAAGGAAATTATTCTATTATGCCTTTGCACACTGAAAAAATATTAGCAAGGTTTGAAATTTCTTTTAATCTCCTTGTTTATCGATTGCGAATCAGTGAGTTGGATTATTGGCTTGTCGGCATCAATGGACAAAAAAAGAGCATCCCAGAAACTGATGCCGGACACACTCGACTTCGAATTGATTGTGAGGAGGGACATCTGCAAATTTCTTACTATATCGGCTTCTGGTCGCGATTGTTCGAAATAAGAAAAGAGATAGTTTATGACCCGATCGCAGACGAATACATTCCTAATGGACTTGTGCTACTCGCGTATAAAGACACAGATCCCCTAGGGTACTCCAGCTCTTTTCTTGAATTTGCACCAGTCAAATAAGTGGCCTTTAAAAGAAGCTCAAAATCATATAAGTCACTACTTTAGTTTTTCTTTTATGAAACAATATGTTTTGTGATGGCACACATATCTCTGTATGTAATTGCCATTATTCTTGAAACTCCAAGGGTCAAAAGTTGGCCTTTTTCAGTTATTGGTGGAGCTAAGCGGGATGTCCTCCATTCGCTCGCATGGTGCTCGCTCATTGCAGACCGCCGGTTCAATGACTTTGTCAGACATCCTGTCTGCCAAACCTTGTCGAATGCTTACGCATTCGATCAAGGCCGTCATTTCACTTCGATCCCTACAGCCTAGCCAAAACAAAAAAGTCGACTGAACACTACTTGTCCACTCGACTTTTTTGTTGGTGGAGCTAAGCGGGATCGAAC
>JAGRAB010000149.1 GCA_020435085.1 Bdellovibrionales bacterium
TATTGAAATTCCAGATCAAATTAATGAAAACCCTGATCTAAAACTTTCTGATGACGAAGTTCAATATGATGTTGAACAAGTTATATATGCTCTTGAAACTGCCTACAGCGGAAGAAAATTCTTGCCCGAAGGTGAACATTCCCAGTTAATTAAAAACCTAAAAAAGATTAGCGAGACACAAATAGCCTCAGAACTATGCTTAGCTATTGATAAATATCTAGATTCCGTTTCAGATAATCATTTGAACGCCAAATTTAATAATAAAAATTGCTACACTCCTGAATCACCAAGAAAAGCGTCTGTTGGTGAAAACTTTTATACAAAAACTAAAGATGTTCCTTGGAAAGTGAAGCTTGCAAAGAAAAAGGGCAAAACGGCTCTATTGATTTCTATAGTCAGTTTCCCAAGTCACAAAGATCCCATATGGAATGGTTTTTTAGAAAGTGTTAAGAAAAACCTCTCAAAAGTACAGTTTATTATACTCGATATGAGAGGCAATGGTGGAGGTGATGATTCTTTTGGCGCAAGACTATCAGATTTACTTGCAGGCAAAAAACTCAAATCACCTTATGGTCCCCAATGGACGAGTCAAACGCCTGAATCCTCTCAAGTATTTGTAAATGCATTCGAAGGCTGGATGCGCATGATGGAAAAGGATGGGAAACAACGCCCCCCTCACCTCATTGGGTTAAAACAAAAGTTCGAAGAAAAAAGAGATAAGGCCCTCTCTGAGGGTTTACCTGAGTGGAATAAAGAACGTTTTAATAACGATGAAGGCGGGTTTGAGTCTGAGAAAAGTATCAAAAAACCTATCTATATACTTGTAGATGCAGGTTGCGGGTCTAGTTGTGAAAGCACAATCGATTTTTTTGAATTCAATACTTACGCAAAAACCGTAGGAGAGAATACGGCTGGATACATTCACTACGGAAACAACGGAAAAGTATTTTTAAAGAATTCAGGAATAGCCGTTCAAATGGCTATCTCATTTAATAAGTATTTTGATGATCGAATGATTGAAAAAATTGGGATCACTCCAAAAATAAAAGTTCCATCAGGAAAAGATGCTATGGACTACGCTTGGAATGATTTTTTTAAGAAATGAACGCACATGGAAACTATTAGTATAGAAAAAACAAATATCTCTTTTAGACCCGCCAAGATCAGCGAGGCTCAATACCTCTCAGACTTAGCCTTACGCTCAAAAAGCATTTATGACTATCCCACTGAATACATTGAAAAGTGTCGTGATGCTCTGACGGTTTCCGAGGAATACATTCAAAATTGGCCTGTCGTTGTCATTGAGCAAAAAAGTGAAACTATTGGTTTCTATGCACTAAAAACAATAGAAGGTGAAAATCGGCTAGATCATTTGTGGCTTGAACCAAAAGTTATTGGTCAAAGCGTTGGACGCCAAGCATTTGCTCAAATCATTGCGGAGGCTAAGAAGCTTGGTTGGGACTCGTTTCGAATTGTCGCTGACCCAAAAGCTCTTGGCTTTTATGAGAAAATGGGAGCAGTAAAAATAGGTATGACTCAGTCTCGAATTGCGCCAGATATTTTTTTACCGCATATGGAGTATTCAATAAAATGAATTCCACAACAACTAGCCTCATCTCCCATATCGAGTTCAATGTCATAGACT